>JAJDTQ010000166.1 GCA_022827045.1 Candidatus Binatia bacterium | reverse complement strand
GGTCATCACATGGTCTTCCTCGGAGAGCGGGGCCAGGCCAAGTCGCGCATCATCCGCGGCCTCACGACGTTGCTGGACGAAAAGACCCCGAGGGTGAAGGGCTGCGAGATCAACTGCGATCCCTACAACGTGGTATGCGCTCCGCGCCGGTGCCGGCTGGCCCAGCAGGGAGACGATCTTGAAGTGGAGTGGATCAGCCGGGAACAGCGGTACGGCGAGAAGCTGGCCACCCCGGACGTTTCCATCGCCGACCTGATCGGCGAGATCGATCCCATCAAGGTGGCGGAAGGGCGGTATCTGGCGGACGAGGAGACCATTCACTACGGCCTCATACCCCGCACCAACCGCGGCGTGTTCGCCGTCAACGAGCTTCCGGACCTGACCGAAAAGGTGCAGGTGGGGCTATTCAACCTCATGGAGGAGAAGGACGTCCAGATCAAGGGATACAAGATCCGTCTCCCCCTCGACGTGATCATTGTGGCCAGCGCGAACCCCGAAGACTACACCAGCCGCGGCCGCATCATCACGCCCTTGAAGGATCGCTTCGACGTGCAGATCAGGACGCACTACCCGCGTCAGGTCGAGCACGAGATCGACATCATGGAGCAGGAGTCGGCCCCGCTGGACGGCCGCAGCCACGCCGTGACGATCCCGGACTTCATGAAGGAAGTGCTGGGACATTTGACGTTCGAAGCGCGTAACTCGAGCGAGATCAACCAGTCGTCCGGCGTCAGCGTCCGCATCAGCATCAACAACTACGAGAGCATGATCAGCAACGCGGAAAAGCGCGCGCTGCGTCTCGGGGAAACCGACATCGTGCCGCGGGTGAGCGATCTCCACGCCGTGCTTCCGTCCACCTGCGGGAAGATCGAGGTGGAGTACGTGGGCGAGGAGAAGAACGAGGAAGAGTTGATCGAGCGTCTCCTGAACCGGGCGATACTCAAGACCTTCGACACGCGGCTCGACGTCAACGCGCTGCAGAGCGTCATCGAGTACTTCAACTCCGGCTGGGGAGTGGAGGTTTCCGACGAAATGCGCTCGGAGGACTATCTCGAGGGCATCAAGGAGATACCGGGCCTCCAGGAAGCCATACGTTCCCTGGGCGACGTGGATTCGCCCAGTTTTCTGGCCTCGGCCACGGAGTTGGTGCTGGAAGGCCTGCACCTCCACCAAAAGCTCAACAAGGAAGCCGCAGGTGGCCGAATCACTTACGGAAAGTGACTCCCCGACGACGTAGGGGCGGCGCTTCGACCCGGCCGCTCCCATTCACTTACGGAAGCACGCTGATGACCGCGGTTTACCGCTCATGATCCACGCCCGCTACAGTCGCTGGAACGGGGTGCAGGACAGGTCCATGCGCCCGGACGAGGTGTTCGACCAACTGAACGAGCACCTCGACGAGACCGGAGACCTGCAGCAGTCCATGCGCCGCCTGATGCAGCGCGGCATGGGCGAGGACGAGGAGCGCGTCGCGGGCCTCGACGACCTGCTGTCGCAGGTGGCCCGGGAAAAGCGCCGGATGTACGAGCAGTACCAGATCCGCTCGGCGCTCGACGAGATCCAGGAGAAGCTTCAGGACATCGTCGCCAGCGAACGCAAGACCCTGCAGGAGAACCCGGACCGGGCGGAGGCGGAGAGGAAGGACGAGTTCCTGCAGCACCTTCCGCCCAAGCTGAGCGACGCCATCGAGCGGCTGGCGGGCTACAATTTCGAGAATCCGGAGGCAAAGAAGGATTTCGAGGAGATCCTCTCCCAACTGGACAAGATACGCCGGCTCGAAAACTATATTCGACGTGAGGGAAACCTCTTCAGGGGCCAGGAATCGTTGAATTTCGAGGAAGCCTCGGAGCTCCAGGAACGCATGGAGGGGCTGCAGAGGCTGGAGGGGCAGCTGTCCAGCAGCCATCCCAAGGACGTGGACATGGACCTTCTGAACAGCCTGCTGGGAGCGCAGGCCCAGGAGGACTACGAGGGGGTGATGCGGCTGGAGTCTTCCCTTGAGGACGGCGGCTACGTCGTCGACAAGGGCGACCACTTCGAACTGACGCCGCGGGGCGTCCGGCGCATCGGCCAGATCGCCCTGCGGGACATCTACAAGCAGCTCAGCCGGGACGCGGCCGGTCGTCATCAGATCGCCCGGCACGGCTCCCAGGAGGTCGTGCCCGAGTCGAGCAGGCCGTACGTCTCCGGCGACCCCCTGAACCTCAACCTCAACGAAACCCTCCGGGCCGCCCTGCGACGCGACGCGAAGGTGCCCTTGAGCCTCGAGCCGAGGGACTTCATGGTCTTCGATTCCCAGTACTCGACCCGGGCCGCCACGGTCCTGCTGCTGGACATGAGCTGGTCCATGAGCTGGGACGGGCGATTCGCCGCGGCCAAGAAGGTGGCCCTGGCCATGGAGTCCCTGTGCCGTTCCAAGTATCCCCAGGACTATTTCGGCATCGTCGGTTTCTTTACCCGGGCGGTGGAGCTGAAGGCGAAGGATCTGCCGGAAGCCACCTGGAACATGGGAGATCCCTTCACCAACCTTCAGGACGGACTCCATCTCGCCATCGACCTGTTGAAGAAGCGGAGTTCGACCCGCAACCAGCAGATCATCGTCATCACCGACGGCCAGCCCACCGCGTACTGCCGCCAGGGACGGCTTTATTGCGAATGGCCGCTGAGCTTCGGCGGCATCAGCCAGCGCGCGGCCGAGGAGACCCTGAAGGAAGCGAAACGGGTCACCCAGCGGGGCATCACCATCAACACCTTCATGCTGGACGACAGCCCGGTGTTGAAGGGCTTCGTGGACGAGATGACCCGGCTCAACAAGGGGCGCGCTTTCTACACCCGTCCCGATCGTCTGGGACAGTACCTGCTCGTGGACTACCTGCTGGGCCAGCGGCGCAAGGTGTAGCAGCCTGTCGCGCGGATCGCATCGGCTCGCCGAGGTCCGCCGCCCCGTCCCGTGTTAGGATGACATGATGGAGCGGACACGGCTCACGCCCATGATGCATCAGTACCTGGAGATCAAGGAGCGTCACCAGGACGCCATCCTGTTCTTCCGGCTCGGGGACTTCTACGAGATGTTCTTCGAGGATGCGGAAAGGGCGTCGAAGGTGCTCGACATCGCGCTCACCAGCCGCAACCGCACAGACGGCGGGCCCGTGCCCCTGTGCGGCGTGCCGCACCACGCGGCCACCCCTTACATCGGAAAGCTCCTGTCCGCCGGCTTCAAGGTGGCGGTCTGCGAGCAGACCGAGGACCCCAAGCTCGCCAAGGGAGTCGTGCGGCGCGAGGTGATCAAGGTCATCAGCCCCGGCACTCTCACCGAGGGTGAGGGACTCGACGCCGAGGTCAACAATTTCCTCGTCGCCGTCACCGCCGCCCGCGACGAGTACGGGCTGTCCTTCACCGACGTCACCACCGGCGAGTTCCGCTTCACCCAGATGACGGGCTACGCGGCCCTCACCAACGAGTTGGGGCGGATTCAGCCGCGGGAGCTGCTGATCCCCGACACTCTTTCCGGTCCTCTTGCCGGTCTGCGCGAGGATTATGCAGCAGTGCACTGCACCCCGGGGCCGGAGACGTGGTTCTCGGGGGCCGCGGTCCAGAGGCTGAACAGCAGCGGCATCTACCAGGGCCCGCAGGATGAGTGGCCGCTGGGGGTGCGGGCCGCGGGCGCCATTCTGGCCTATCTGGAAGACCGCTCACCCGGTGCCGTGCAGGTTTTGACCGCGCTGGAGCCGTATCGCGCCTCGCAGTTCCTCATGCTGGACGAGAACACCCAGGCCAATCTCGAGCTGGTGCGCGCCTTCGACGGCGGCAAACGCGGCTCGCTGCTCGGCGTCCTGGAGCCGGCCCGCACGGCCATGGGGGCGCGGGAGCTGCGCAAGTGGATCCTCTATCCCTTGCTGGACGAGCAACGGATCCGACGCCGGCAGGACGCCGTGGAGGAGCTGGTGGCCGCTCCGGAGATGCGGCGGAGGCTGCGGGAGGCCCTCCACGGGGTCCAGGACCTGGAGCGGCTTTCCGGCCGAATCGCCTCCCGGAGCGCGTCGCCCCGGGATCTCACCGCCATCAAGGACACGCTGCGGGCGCTGGAAGCGGTGCGCGGGCAGTTGGCGGGGTGCGGCAGCGAGCCGCTGACCCGGCTTCGGTCGCAACTGCAGCCGGCGCCGGAGGTGGTGGAACTGGTGCAAAGGGCGCTGGTGGACGCGCCCCCGGCCACCGCCCGTGCAGGGGGTTTCGTGCGCGCCGGTTTCGATGAAGAGCTGGACACGCTCTCGTCCATCCGCGGCAACGCCAAGGGCTGGATCTCCGACCTGCAGCACCAGGAGCGCCAGCGCACCGGCATCAACTCGCTGAAGGTACGTTACAACAAGGTGTTCGGGTACTACATCGAGGTCACCCGGGCCAATCTCGGCAACGTTCCGGACAACTACATCCGCAAGCAGACGCTGACCAACGGCGAACGGTTCATCACCCCCGAGCTGAAGGACTACGAGGCCCGGGTGCTGGGCTCCGACGAGGAGATACTGAAGCTGGAAGCGCGGATCTTTGCGGACCTGCTCGACCGTATCGCCGCTCACTACCCGGTTCTCAAGCAGTCCAGCCTGGCGCTGGCCAGGCTCGACGCGCTGCTGGCGCTGGCGGAGACCGCCGAAACCCGGCGCTTCGTCCGCCCGCGGGTGGACTCCAGCCTGACCTTGGCCATGCGCGCGGCGCGGCATCCGGCGGTGGAGGCCGCGCTGGGGCGCGGCGGATTCGTCCCCAACGATTGCGGGATGGATTCCGAGGCCACGCAGATCATGCTCCTGACCGGCCCCAACATGGCGGGCAAGTCCACCTACATGCGGCAGGTGGCGCTGGTGGTGATCCTCGCACAGATGGGCAGCTTCGTGCCCGCCGACGCCGCCCACGTGGGCCTGGTGGACCGGCTGTTCACCCGTTTCGGTGCCACCGATGCGCTGGCGGCGGGAGAGTCGACGTTCATGGTGGAGATGAAGGAGACGGCCCGCATCCTGCGCCTGGCCACGCCCCGGAGCCTGATCCTCCTGGACGAGGTGGGCCGCGGCACGAGCACCTTCGACGGCATTTCCATTGCCTGGTCGCTTGCCGAGTTCCTGCACGAGTCGCCGCACCGGCCGCGCACGCTGTTCGCCACCCACTACCACGAGCTGACGAGTCTGGCGCGCACGCGGGAACGCGTGAAGAACTTCAACTTCGCGGTCAGGGAATGGCAAGGGGAGGTGATCTTTCTGCGCACCCTCAAGGAGGGTCCGGCCAGTCGCAGCTACGGCATCCAGGTGGCCGGCCTGGCCGGATTGCCGCGTTCGCTCATCGAGCGGGCCAAGGAGATTCTCAAGAACCTGGAGGGCGAGGAGCTGAATGCCTGGGGGCAACCTCGCCTTGCCGGCGTCGACCCGGCGCCGGAGGGGGTCCAGTTGATGTTGTACGACTCGGGTCAGGACCGGTTGCGGGAGAAGCTCCAGGCCATCGATACCAACGCGCTCACCCCCCTGGAGGCGTTGACCGTCTTGGACGAGCTGGTGACGGAGGCCAGGAGCCTGTCCAAGTAGTCAGGAACCACGGGGAGGCGGATTGGCGCGTCTACTGGCGGTGTTGCTTGGGTTGTGCGCTGCGGGCTCGGCGTTCGAGGTCGACGCCGCGGTGCTCACGGGCGTGCGGCACCTCTCCTCATCCAACTACACGCGGGTGATCCTCGACCTGTCCGGGCCGGTAAAATACACCATCCGGACCCTGGCGGCGGTTCCCCGAAAGCGCCTGCCGCCGCGCATCTACCTGGATCTCGCGGGGGCTCGCCTGAGGACCGGGCGGCGGGTCCAGGTCGGCGATTCGCTGGTTCGCAGGGTCCGGCTGGCTCAGTACAAGGCGGACGTGGTGCGGGTGGTGCTCGATCTCAAGCGGCCCGGCAGCCACGACGCGGTGCTGCTGTCGAAGCCCCACCGGCTGATGGTGGACGTGGAGCGGAAGAGCGGATCGGCTGCGGGCAGGCAGTTGGCGGTCCGCAGGATCGTGCTGGACCCGGGCCATGGCGGGAAAGATCCCGGCGCCATCGGCGCGGGCGGCCTCAAGGAGAAGGACGTGGTGCTTCGCGTGGCCAGGAGGCTGGCTCCCAAGCTCCGCCGTCGCATGGGAATGGACGTGGTCCTTACCAGGAACGCCGACGTGTTCATTCCCCTCAAGGGACGCACGGCCATGGCCAACGCGGAGCGCGCCGACCTGTTCCTTTCCCTTCACGCCAACGCCAGCCACAATCGCAGGGCCGGCGGCCTGGAGACCTATTACCTGGACAAGACCACGGACGAAGCCACCATGAAGCTGGCCGCGAGGGAGAACGGCACCGCGCGCAGGAACCTCACGGACTTGCAAATCATGTTGAGCGACCTCAAGCTGAACGTGTACCTGTCGGATTCCATCAGCCTGGCGAGCCACCTCCAGTCGTCGCTGGTGAAGAGGACCCGGCCGCACTATCCGCGCGCCAAGGACCTGGGGGTGAAGAAGGGGTTGTTCTACGTGCTGGTGGGAGCGCGCATGCCGGCCGCGCTGACGGAGCTGTTCTTCGTCAGCAATCGCCGCGAGGCACGGGCGCTGCAACGCGCCGAGTTCCAGGAGGCCATTGTCGAGGGGCTGTACCGCGGCATCAAGAACTACGCCAACGTGTTGCGGAAGAGGGGAAATCCATAATGACGACAGCCGTGGGGGGGAGCGGAGAATTGCAGGGTCCGACGCGCGCGGCCGGAGGGGGCACGCCCTGGCGGAGGCTCGCGGACGAGCAACTCCGGGGCGTGAATCCGGGAGAAGGCGTCCGGGCGTACATCGACCAGGGGCGCGAGCGGCTGCTTCGGTCCCATCGCTCGGGGGCTTCGGGCGTGGAGGTGGTGCGGGCATACGGCGAGATGATCGACTGCCTCTTGCGCCGCCTGTTCGAGGCGGCGGAGGAAGACCGGGCGGCGCCGTCGAAGGGCCGCTGCGCGGTGGTGGCCCAGGGCGGATATGGGCGCGGCGAGCTGAATCCCTACTCGGACATCGACATCCTGTTCCTGTATGGCTGGCGGGCCGCGTCTTACGTGGAGTTCGTCACCCACAGGATCCTCTATCCCTTGTGGGACGCCGGGTTGACCGTGGGTCATGCGACCCGCACGGTGACCGAGTGCGCGCGCCATGCCCGGCGCGACCAGGTGATCCAGACCGCGCTGGTGGACGCGCGCCACATTTGCGGCGACGAAGGGCTGTATCGGGACCTGGAGCGGGTGTTCTGGAGGCAGCTCAGCGGGGGCGGCGCCGACCGCTTCGTCGGCACCAAGATCAGCGAACGCGATCGGCGGCACCAGCGCCACGGCGAGTCGGTCTTCCTGCTGGAGCCCGACATCAAGGAAGGGCAGGGGGGGCTCCGCGACATCCACACGGCCATGTGGATCGCGCGGGCGAAGGGCGGCGCCGCCGATCTCCAGGACCTGCCCCGTACGGGCCTTCTGGAGCAAGAGGATGCCGACGTCCTGGAACGGGGACGGGACTTCCTCTGGCGCACACGCAACGAGCTCCATTTCCTGGCGGGCCGGCATCAGGACCGGCTGACCTTCGAGTCTCAGGAACAGGCGGCGCAGGCGCTGGGTTTCGACAGGGAGGAGCGGTTGAGCGAGGTCGAGACCTTCATGCGCTCGTACTACCTGCACGCCGAGGAGGTCAATCGGCTGTCGTCGCTCGTGATCCACCGCGCGGTGGATCACGATCCCGCTCAGCGCCGCCGGCCGCGGCCCGGGCGTGAACTGCGCCCCGGCGTGCGGATCACGGAGCGGACGCTCGCGGTGAGGCCCGTCAACGGCGGGCGCCGGCCTCCCGAGGACCTGCTCGACCTCTTCGTGGACCTGCAAAGGTACCGTTTGAACCTGGGACAGGACTCCCGGGAGATGGTCAGGGCGTGGGTCGGAGCCATGGAAGGGGAACTCCCGGCATCGGCCGGGGCCAACCGCGGGTTTCTCGACATTCTGCGCGGCAACGACTGGATCTACGAAACCCTCCTGGAGATGCATCGCACCGGAGTCCTGGATGCCCTGATCCCGGAATTCGGCCGGGTGCGCTGCATGGCGCTGCACGACCTCTACCACATCTACACCGTGGACCAGCACCTGATGCGGGCGGTCAAGGAGTTCGAGCGCCTGCGGTCGGGGGAGTTCGAGGACTCGCTGCCGCGCCTGTCGCAGCTTGCCCGGGAGGTCGAAAGGCCGGAGATCCTGATCCTGGGCATCCTGTTCCACGACATCGGCAAGGGCCAGGGCGGCGGCCACTCGGAACTGGGGCGCGACATGGCCCTGCGGGTAGCCGAGCGCATGGGTCTCAACGTCGACCAGCAGGAGCTGCTGGCCTTTCTCGTGCTTCATCACCTGTTGCTCACCGGCACCGCCTTTCGCCGCGACATCCAGGACGAGAAGACCGTGCTGGACCTGGCGGATACCATGGGCACGGCGGAGAACCTCAAGGCCCTCTACGTGTTGACGTATTCGGACATGAAGGCGGTGGGGCCCGACGTCTGGAACAACTGGAAGGCGTCGTTGCTGGAGGAGCTCTTCAACCATACTCACGACGTCCTGGAAGAGCGCGAGAAGGGAGAGTACGCGAGACCGGACCGTGACCTGAAGGTGCGGCGCATACAGGAGCGGGTCATGGCCGAGCTCGGCGCCGAGCATCCCGCCGACGAGGTGCGGCGGGACTTCGTCGAAGCCATGCCCAGGCGCTACTTCCTCACCACCCGGGAGGAGGACATGCGCTTCCACTACCGGCTGCTGCGGCGCCTCCGGGACGAGCCGTTCCTGGCGGCGGTGTTCCATCATCCGGAGCACGGCCACAGCGAGGTCGCCATCTGCGCCCACGACCAGCCCGGCCTGTTCGCGTCCATCGCCGGGGTCTTTGCCGCCATGGAGCTCAACGTGTTGAGCGCGCGCATCAACACCCGCCGGGACGGACTCATTCTCGACGTCTTCCGCATTTCGCATCAGGGCAGGGCAGAGGTGGTCATGGACTCGGGGAAGTGGTCGCGCATGGAGCTGTCCCTGGAAAGGGTCCTGAAGGGAAAGGTGGACGTCGCCGAGCTGGTAGGGCGGTCGCGGCCCTCGTGGTCGCACAGGCCCCCGGTGAAAGTTCCCACCCATGTGCGGTGGGACAATGCCGCGTCGGATGATTTCACCATCGTCGAGGTGTACACGCAGGACCGGCCGGGGGTTCTCTTCACCATCACCTACCTGCTCTCGACGCTCGGCTTCGCCATTCACCTGGCCAAGATTTCCACCGACGTCGACCAGGTGGCCGACGTCTTCTACGTCGCCGACGGAGAAGGCAGGAAGATCCTTGACGAGGGGCGCCTGCACGCCTTGAGCGACGCACTCCACCAGGAGTTGGGTCCGAAGGATGACGGACGATCTGACGCGGCCGGTTGACCTCTTCATCGAGACGTTGGCCGTGGAGCGGGGGTTGCGGGCCAACACCCTGGAGGCCTACAGCCGCGATCTGAACCGGCTGGCGGAGTTCCTTTCCGCCGCCGGCGTGCGCGCCTGGGGCGATGCCGCCGCGTCCGACCTGCGGGCGTACATCGCCGACCTCAGGGGGCAGCGTCTCAGCGAACGCTCGGTGGCGCGTCTGCTGGGCAGCATGCGCCGGTTCTATCGGTTCCTCCTCAAGGAGGAGATGATCTCCAGCGACCCGGTGCCCGAGTTTTCGTCCCGGGGCGCCGCCGGCCGGCTGCCCGAAACCCTCGGCGGCACGGACATGCGCATCCTGCTGGATCAGCCCGACGAGGCCAAACCCCTGGGGGCGAGGGACCGCGCGATGCTGGAACTGCTCTACGGCAGCGGGCTGCGGGTTTCGGAACTGGTCTCCCTGACGCTGCGGCAGGTCAGCATGGAAGGCAACTATCTGACCATCAAGGGCAAGGGCGCCAAGGTGCGGCAGGTCCCCTTCGGCCGCTTTGCGTACGAGTGCCTGCAGCGCTACCTGCGCGACGTGCGCCCGTTCTTCCTGCGCGGTGGTTACAGCGACTACGTGTTCCTCACGCGCTCCGGCAGGCCGCTCACGCGCCAGGGCTTCTGGAAGCTGCTGCGCGGGTACGCCCGCCGGGCCGGCCTGCAGCACCGGGTGACGCCCCATACGCTGCGCCATTCCTTCGCCACCCACCTTCTGGAGGGCGGCGCCGACCTGCGCGCGGTGCAGTCGATGCTCGGGCATTCGGACATCGCCACCACCCAGATCTACACGCACGTGAGCCGGAGCCGCATCAAGAAGGTCCACCAGCAGTTCCATCCGCGGGAAACCCCCGGCGGCAAGGGTTGAGAGGCGGCGTTGTGTTTTCGCAACCCGTCACTTAAGAATGTGCAATGGCCCAAGAGTTCCTGTGGCAACTGTCGATTTGGGCTTTCCCAGTGCTCGTGGCCATCGTCTTTCACGAAGTGGCGCACGGATGGGTGGCCTACCGGCTGGGTGATCCCACGGCTGCCATCATGGGCCGGCTCACCCTGAACCCTTTCTCGCACATCGACATCGTCGGCACGGTTCTGCTGCCGGCCCTGCTCATCTGGGCCGGCGGGCCGGTGTTCGGCTATGCCAAGCCCGTCCCCGTGGACTACGACAACCTGAAGGATCCCAGGCGCGACATGATCAAGGTGGCGCTGGCGGGGCCCGGCGCCAACATCATCCTCGCCGTCCTGAGCCTGCTGCTGGTGAAGTTCATCCTCATGAGCGGCGGCGTCGCGGCCGGCTCGGTGTTCTCGTACCTGTGGTACATGTGCCTCACCAGCGTCCGCATCAACGTCATGCTGGCGGTGTTCAACATCTTTCCGGTGCCGCCGCTGGACGGGGGGCGGGTGCTGGTGGGCCTCCTGCCCGAGCCCCAGGCCATGCAGGTGGCCCGCATCGAGCCATTCGGCCTCATCATCGTGGTCGCGCTGCTCATGACCGGGGCGCTGACCTACACGCTGGTGCCGATCATGGACTTCGTGATCTGGTTTCTGGCCGTCCTGGTCGGAGTCGTGTAAGTTGATGCCATGGATACCATCGTAAGCGGCGCGCGCCCCACCGGACTGCTTCACCTGGGCCATCTCCACGGCGCCCTGCGCAACTGGGTGGGCCTGCAGGACGACTACCGCTGTTTCTTCTTCGTCGCCGACTGGCATGCGCTGACCACGGACTACCAGTCTCCGGACGGCATTTCGGACGGCACCCGGGCGATGGTGGCGGAATGGCTCAGCGTCGGCCTCGACCCCGCGAGGTGTACGATCTTCCGGCAATCGGACATCAAGGAGCACGCCGAGCTCCATCTGCTGCTGTCCATGCTGACGCCGGTTTCCTGGCTGGAAAGGAACCCGACCTACAAGGAGCAGATGACCGAGCTGAAGGAGCGCGACCTGTCGACCTACGGCTTTCTCGGCTATCCGGTGCTGCAGGCAGCGGACATCATCATGTACAAGGCCCAACGGGTGCCGGTGGGGGTGGACCAGGCGCCCCACGTGGAGCTCACCCGGGAGATCGTCCGGCGCTTCAACAGCTTCTACGGTCCGGTGTTCCCCGAACCCGAGGTGCTGCTCACGGAGACCCAGCGATTGCCGGGCCTCGACGGACGCAAGATGAGCAAGAGCTACGGCAACTCCGTGCTCCTCTCGGATTCGCCGGAGACCATCGACCGCAAGCTGAGCCGCATGGTGACGGACACGGCGCGGGCCCGCAGGACCGACCCCGGCGAGCCGGAGAAGTGCCCGGCATTCAACCTGCACAAGATCTACTGCACCCCGGAGGAGATCCAGGAGGTCTCGGAAGGATGCCGGAGCGCCGGTATCGGTTGCCTCGACTGCAAGAAGGTGATGATCCGGCACGTCGTCGACGACCTCGCGCCTTTCCGGGAGAAGAAGGCGTACTACGACAACCGGCCGGACGACATCCGGGACGTCGTCGCCGAGGGCAACCGTGTCGCCGGCGAGCAGGCCGAGGCGACCATGAGCGAGGTCCGGTCGGCGCTGACGCTGTAGCCCACCATGGCGGTGCATGTTCAACTCGAGATCTACGAAGGTCCGTTGGACCTGCTGCTCCATCTCATCAAGAAGAACGAGCTCAGCATCGTCGACATCCCCATCGCCGCCATCACCGAGCAGTACCTGGAAACGCTGGAGTTGATGCAGGGCCTCAACCTCGACGTCTCCGGAGAGTACCTCGTCATGGCCGCGACCCTGGTGCACATCAAGTCCAGGATGTTGCTGCCTCCGGACGACGAGGACGAGGATGACGAGGAGGAGGGCGGCGACACCCGCGAAGAGTTGATCCGCCGCCTGCTGGAGTACGAGCGCTTCAAGAACGCGGCCCGGGAACTCGAGGAGCGGGAAATCCTCAACCGGGACGTGTTCGTCCACCAGGGCCGCCCCGAGCGGACCGCGGAGGTGAGCTTCGAGCAGCTCTCGGTGTTCGACCTGATGTCGGCGCTGCAGCGGGTGCTGGAAAGGTTCCCGGGCCCGTCCGTGCACACGGTGGTGCAGGAAACGGTGTCCGTGCGCGAACGCATGACCTACATCCTCGACGAGCTGCACCGCGCCTCATCGGTGCTGTTCCACGAGCTGTTCGACTCCGCGGGTTCCAGGATGGACGTGGTGGTGACCTTCCTGGCGCTGCTGGAGCTCATCCGCATCCGCGCGGTGCACGTGTTCCAGAAGGAACGGCTGGGGCCCATCGTCATGGAGCCGATGCTGTCGCTGTCGGAGGCCAGCGCGGCCATGACGGCGGATTCGCCGGAGGGTGACTATGGAGAGTGAGCGCCTCAAGGCGATCCTCGAAAGCCTCCTCTTGGCGGCGGACGGTCCGGTGTCCGCGGACCGTTTGAGGGATGCCGTGGGAGAGATTCCGCGCAAGGAGGTCACCGACGCCCTCGGGGAGTTGCGGCGGGAGTATGAGGAGGCGGGAAGGGGTCTTCGCCTGGCGGAAGTGGCCAACGGCTATCAGTTGAGGACGCCCAGCGAGCACGCGGAGTTCGTACGCCGGCTGACGGCCGTAAAGCCGGCGCGCATGAGCCGGGCGACCCTGGAAACCCTCGCTATCGTCGCGTACCGCCAGCCCGTGACCCGGGCCGAAATCGAGGAGATTCGCGGGGTCAACGTGGACGGGGTCGTGTCCACGCTGCTGGAGCGGCGCATGATTCGGATCGTGGCCCGGAAGGATGTGGCCGGCAAACCCTTCCTCTACGGCACCACCGGCGAGTTCCTCGAGGCGTTCAATCTCAAGGACTTGAAGAGCCTGCCGACCCTGCAGGAGATGGAGGAGCTGACGCAGGCGTTGCCGGAGCCCGACGCCGAAGTTCAGGGCGAGGCCGGTCCGGACGAGGGTGAGGCCGCGGACAGCCAGGAGAACCTGGAGTGACCGGCAGAGCGGCACTCGGCATGGAACGGCTTCAAAGGATCATCGCGCACGCGGGCCTCGCTTCCCGGCGCCAGGCCGAGCAGTGGATACTCGAAGGCCGCGTCACGGTGAACGGGCGCCGCGTCCTCGAGCTGGGAACCCGCGCGGACGTCGCATGCGACACCATCCGGGTGGACGGCCGGGCGCTTGGGCCTGTGGCGTCCCGGGTCTATCTCGCGTTCCACAAGCCCGCCGGCGTCATCACGACCATGCGGGACACCGAGGGGCGGCCGTCGGTGTCCGACTACCTGCGTGCCGGGCGCCATCCGTCCGGCGTCGTTCCGGCGGGACGGCTGGACTACGGTACCTCGGGCCTGTTGCTCCTCACCAACGACGGCGATCTGGCCTACCGCCTGACGCATCCCCGCTACGGGGTTCGCAAGACCTACGAGGTCAAGTTGAGCGGGATGCCTTCGGAAGCACAACTGGAACGGCTGCGCCGGGGAGTGAGCCTGGCGGACGGCGTGACCGCGCCGGCGGGAGTGAAGGTGCTGCGGCGACTGAAACAGAAGGTGTGGCTCGAGGTGGAGCTCCGCGAGGGCCGCTACCGGGAGATCCGCCGGATGGTGGAGGTCCTGGGACACACGGTGGAACGCCTCGCCAGAAGCCGCTTCGGCCCCATCGCCCTCGGTCATCTGGCGCGCGGAGAAATACGTCCGCTGACCGAGGCGGAGGTGACGCGCCTCAAGCGCGAAGTAGCCCTGGACGGGCGGGTTTGAGACTTGGAACGGAGGGGTTTGCCATGCAACCGAAGAAGATCCTTGGAGTTCTGGCGTCGGCGAGGCGAATGACGGCCGCGCTGGGCATCGTCGCAGCCGGGAGCCTGGGCATGGTCCAGCCTGTTTTCGCCGCCGCGAGCGGTACCTTCACCATGCTCATGGTTTCGACTCACGGCTACACCACGATAGAACAGCCGGAGCTGACCGTCTTCGGCGGCGGTTTGCACGGGGTGGGCGTTATTGTCGAGAGTTCCGGCGATCCGTTTACAAAGGGTGCCCACGGTGACACGATGTGCGTGGTCTACGGCAGGAAAACCCCGAAGAGCTTCCGTCTGGAGACAGCCTGCACGTTCGAGGACGCCCGGGGCGAGAACAAGCTCTACATGTCGGGCAAAAGGACCGGCGGGGGCGTGGAGACGGGCGGCAGCGGCCAAGGAAGCCTTGACGGAGGTACCGGCAGGTTCTCCAACGTTCGCGGAAGCTGTGACTACGACGCGACCTATCGCCGCAACAAGCAGGTTCTCACGACCGTGAACTGCTCTTGGGAGCAACCGTAAGGTGGACATGAATCACCACCACGGCCATCATCACGGAGGCGGCGGCTACCGCTTCTGTCCTCGTTGCGCCGGGTCCTTGGTGCGACGCGTCCTCAAGAGCAACGAGCCCGGACGGCTGGTCTGCGAGAAGTGTTCGTTCATTTTCTACCAGGACCCCAAGGTGGTGGCCGGAACCATCTGCACGCTGGACGGCGGCGTGGTGCTGCTGCGTCGCGGCATCGAGCCGGCCATGGGGAAGTGGGTCTTCCCCGGCGGCTACGTGGACCGCGGCGAGAGCACCACCGAGGCGGCGGTGCGGGAGACCCTGGAGGAAAGCCACCTGGAAGTGGAGACGAGGTCGCTCCTGGGGGTCTATTCCTATCCCGGTTCGCCCAACGTGATCATCGTCTACGTGGCGGAAGTGATGGGAGGAGTCCTCGCCGCCGGGGACGAGAGCACCGAGGCCGGAACCTTCCCGCTGGCGCGGATTCCCTGGGACGAGCTGGCGTTTCCCAGCACGGTGGAAGCCCTCAAGGAATTCGAGCGCCTTTATGGGGAGGGGCAAGTGTGTTAGGAACCCCTATCGACTGATCGCATCGTGCGGACGTGGGCAGGTCCGATACCTGCTTCTACATTTCAGAAAGGAGATCGTTTGATGGCGATGCCAAACGTGGGGGAAAAGGCCCCCGAGTTCAGCCTGCCGGTCACCCGGGAAGAGAACGTGTCCCTGAGCGACTACGCGGGCAAGAAGAACGTCGTGCTGGCGTTCTATCCGCTGGATTTCACCGGCGGCTGACAGCGGGAATTGAGCAACTTCGAGGCTGACAAGGCCAGCTTCGAGGCCAAAGACGCTCAGGTCCTGAGCGTGAGTGTTGATTCGGTGTTCGCCCACAAGGCGTTTGCGGAGCAGATGGGCGGCATCAGCTTCCCGATGCTTTCGGATTTCTTTCCCCACGGGGCGGTGTGCGAGCAGTACGACTGCCTGCGCGACCAGGGTTTCCCCAAGAGGGCGGTCTTCATCATCGACAAGCAGGGGACCGTGCGGTTCGCCCAGGTCTACGAGGGCGGTATCCCCGAGAACAGCGACCTGCTGGCCGAGCTGGACAAGCTCTAGCGTATCTCGCTACAAACCGCCGGACACACGAGCAGGGGCGGCGCGCGCGTCGCCCCTGTTTTTTTGCCGGGCAATTCAGAAGGGCAGGGCACGGACCGAGGCGGCGATTTCCTCGTCCCCGTGTCCGATCAGGACGGCGCTGCCCGGTGCGATGTGATCGCGATGGACGTAGCCGAGGGCGATGGGGCGGCCAAGCCGCGGCGAGGGCACGGCGCTGGTGATGCGGCCGACGGGACGTTCGTCGACCAGGACCGGGGCGCCCGGAACCGGCACCGTGTCTCCCTCGGCCGTGAGCCCCACGAGCTTGCGGTTCACGTGGCCCCGGGAATGAATGCGTTCCACGGTTTCCTGCCCCAGATAGCATCCCTTGGTGAAACTGACGGCGTCGTCGAGACAGGTCTCCAGGAGGAGCGTGTCGGCGTCCATGTCCACTCCGTACCGGGGTATCCCGGCCTCGATCCTCAGGGTCTCCCTCGCTTCCGAGCCGATCCACGGAATGCGGCGTGCTTGCGGGAGCCCCGCCATGGCCGCGACCCTGCCCCTGGCCGCCACGAGATCGAATCCGGGCTCTCCGGTATGGGTCGCGCGGACGACCCGGAGCCGCTCGCCGGCGCATTCCACTTCCTCATGGCCCAGCTCTCCGGCCGGCAGCGAACGCACCTCCAGAAGCCCGGATAGTGCCGTCTCCGCCTCCGGTCCCTGGATGGAGATCACCGCCAGTTCGTCCGAGAGGTTGGAAATCTCCACCTCGTCGGCGATCAGGTAGCGGTTCAGGTGCTCCAGCGCACCCGCCGCGAGCGGCTCGTCCAGCTCCAGCAGAAAGGCATCGGCGGTGCGTAAGACCCGCACGTCCGCAAGGATCTTGCCCTGAATGTTCAGGATCGCCGCGGGTATTCCCTCGCCGGGATCGAGAGCCTCGACGTCGTTGGACAGCATTCCCTGGAGCCACTCGACCCTGTCGGGACCCGAGACGAAGAGAATGGCCCGGTCGGCCAGGTCCAGCCAGCCCGCGGCGGAGCGCACCGTGTCGTATTCCGCGCCGGGGTCGCCGAAGTGCGCCGGCAGGCTCCATCCCTCTCTTTCGACGAAGTGCGCGCCGTTCTCTTTGTGGAAGTCGGCGAGGGGCGATATCTTCATGGCGAAGACTACACTAGCCGGGTTGGTGCGGCATGGCAACGGGCTCCGCAGCCCGCTAGACACGGGAGAGAGCATGGCCAAGAGTTCGAGGGACCTGGATCTTCGCAAGCTCGAGATTTTCTACTGGGTGGCGGAGCTGCGCAGCTTCTCGCTCGCGGCGGAGCATTTCTCCCTCAGGCAGCCCACCGTGACCGCCCACGTCCAGAGCCTCGAGCAGCAACTGGGGTGCAAGCTCTTCAGACGCTCCGGCGGCAGGTTCGACCTGACCTCCACCGGATGGTTGCTGTACGAGCAGGCAGGCGCGGTGCTGAAGCTCAAGAACCAGGCCCTGGCGGCGCTCGACCGCATCCAGGGGAAGGTGGAAGGGGAGTTGCGGCTGGGCGGCAGCAACGTCCCCGGGGAGTACATCCTGCCGGGCGTTCTGGGAAGCTTCGTGGCGCGCTTTCCGGACGTGCGGCCGGTGCTCCGCATCGGCGATTCCGCGGCCATCGTGGCGGCAATCCTCGACGGCACGCTGGAGCTGGGCTTCACCGGCTTCCGCACGCGCGACGAGCGGCTGATGTACCGCAAGACGTGGCAGGACGAGATGATCGTGGCGGTGCCCCCGAACCACCGCTGGGCGGGCCTGAAGCAGGTGGCGCTCCAGGACCTCGGCAAAGAGCCGTTCATTTCCCGGGAGGGCGGGTCCGGGACCCTGCGTTCGTTCCTGCAGCTCGTGGCCAGGCGCGGCGGGGAGCCCGAGCGGTTCCTCAAGGTGGGAATGGAGCTCGGCAGCACCGCCGCGGTAAAGGAGGCGCTCATGGAGGGGTTCGGGTTCTCCGTCCTTTCCCGCGCCGCCATCCGGCGCGAGGTCCAGCAGGGCCTGATCAAGGAGGTGCGTGTCAAGGGCCTGGACCTGGTGCGCCCCTTCTACCAGGTGACCCACCGCGAACGCCCGCTGGCGCCAGTGCCGCGGGCGTTCGTGCAGTTCCTGAACCGCGCGCCGCGGACCCGTCTATGGGAACCCGTGGCTCATAGCTAACGTCTATTTGACATATAGGTCATCTTGATATCCACTCAACCGAAACACAACTCCGGGAGGTATCGCGATGAGGCGTAAGTTGGCATGGCTGCTGGGCGTGGTGGTTTTGGTTGCCTGGACAGTAGGCGGGATTGCCGCGGCGGACACGCTGCGGGTGTCGGCGATCCCGGACGAGGACCCGCAGGAGTTGCTGCGGAAGTACAAACCCTTCACCGACTATATTGCCCGGGAGGTGGGGGTGAAGGTCAAGTTCGTGCCGGTGGTGGACTATGCCGCCACCGTGGAGGGGCTGGCGGCGAACCGGCTCGACATCGTCTGGTATGGCGGCTTCACCTCGGTCCAGGCCACGCAGCGCGCCAAGGGCGCCACGCGCCTAGCCATGCGCGAGGAGGATGCGAGCTTCAAGAGCGTCTTCGTCGCACGCACGGACTCCGGCATCAAGGAACTGGCGGACCTCAAGGGCAAGACCTTCGCCTTCGGCAGCGTAAGCTCCACCTCCGGACACCTGATGCCGCGTCACTTCCTCAAGGCGGCCGGGGTCGACCCCGAACGGGACTTCAAGAAGTTCGGTTTCAGCGGCGCCCACGACGCCACCGCGGCATGGGTGGCGGCCGGACGGGTCGACGCCGGCGCGCTGAACTTTCTGGTGTGGAAGAAGCTCGTCAACAACAAGAAGATCGATACCGCCAAGACCAACGTCTTCTGGACCACGCCGCCGTACGTCGATTACGTGTGGGTGGCCCGGGGTGGCGTGTCCAAGGAAATCCGGGAGAAGTTCAAGCAGGCGCTGCTCAAGCTCGACTACTCGAAGCCCGAGGACAAGAAGATCATGGATCTCCAGCGCACCAAGAAGTTCATTCCGGCCAAGGACTCGGATTGGGACGGCATCAAGAAGGCTGCCATCGCCGCGGGCATGCTCAAGGTCAATTGAAGCCCGCGCAACAATATCACCTGGACGGCGTCCGAAAGGTGTTCGGACGCGGCCAGGTGGCGCTGGAGGGGTTCGACTTGAAGGTCGCCCGCGGTGAGCGGGTGGCCCTCATCGGCCCCAGCGGCGCCGGGAAGACCACGCTCTTCCGGATGCTGAACTGCACGATCCGGCCCACCTCGGGACATCTGCGTATCGGCGGACAGGAGGTGGCGGAGCTGTACGGCCGGAGTCTGCGGGAGATGCGTCGCCGCATCGGGACGATCTACCAGCAGCACAACCTGGTGCCCCGCTTGCGGGTGCTCCACAACGTGCTGTCCGGCAGGCTGGGGAGTTGGTCGCTGCTGGGCTCCCTGGCGTCGCTGGCGAGGCCTTCCCAACTGGAGACCGCACACCGGGCGCTGGCCGACGTGGGCATCGGCGAGAAGCTCTTCAGCCGTACGGACGAGCTCTCCGGCGGACAACAGCAGCGGGTCGCCATCGCCCGCGTGCTGGTGCAGGACCCCGACGTCATCCTGGCGGACGAGCCGGTGTCGTCGGTGGATCCGTCGTTGGCCGAGACCATCATCAAGCTGCTCATCGCCATCAGCGACGACACCCACAAGACGCTGCTGGTGAACCTTCACAGCACCGACTTGGCGCTGGCGTATTTCCCCCGGGTCATCGGCATGAAGGCGGGGGTTAAGCTGTTTGACACCGCTACCTCGCGGGTGACCCCGGAGCTTCTACAAGAGCTCTACTCCGGCCACGCCGCGGTGAACGGCGCCGGCGAGCCCTACCGGGAACCGGAGCACCGGCGGACCGCGGTCTAGCCCGGTGTCCATGAACTCCACTCCCGGGACGCTCGGCTCGCGGTCGATCTTCCCTTACGTATTCGGCGGACTGTTCCTCATAGTGCTGGCGGACAGCTGGCGCCGGGCCGAGGTGGATCCGGGGATCTTCTTCGAGGCCGAGGGCAGGGAGCACCTGTGGCGGTTCGTCACCGGCATGTATCCGCCGGAGCTGTCCTGGGATTTCCTGGAGCTGATGGTCCGGCCCACCCTGGAGACCATACAGATCTCGGTGATGGGAACCCTCATCGCGGTGCTCATCGGCTTTCCGCTGGGACTGCTGGCCACCAGCACCTTCAGCTTCCAGGGCATCCTCCACGAGTCCGAGTATCGGGGCTTCGGCCCGAGACATGCTTTCAAGGTCTGCCTCTACGGCCTTGCCAGAGGCCTCCTGAGCCTCTTCCGCTGCATCCCCGAGTTCGTGTGGGCTTTCATGTTCGTGCGCGCGGTGGGCCTGGGCCCGTTCCCCGGAGTGCTGGCCATCGGGGTCGCCTACGGCGGGATGCTGGGCAAGGTCTACTCCGAGATATTCGAGTCGGTGAACGAGCGCCCCCTGGAAGCCATCCAGTCCACCGGCGCCGGGCGGCTGCAGATCTTCTTCTACGGCTGGTTCCCCCAGGTGCTGCCCAACATCACCTCCTACACGCTCTACCGCTGGGAATGCGCGGTGCGCACCTCGGCCATCCTGGGCCTGGTGGGGGCCGGCGGCATCGGCCAGCAGATCGAGATCTCCATCCGGATGTTCAACTTCCACGAGGTGACGACCTTGCTGATCATCCTGTTCTCGCTGGTGGCGGGGGCGGACTACGTCAGCGCCAAGGTACGGTCGTTGTTATGAACCACTCCGCCGCCAACGCCGATCAACTGGCAGCCCTCAAGGCGGGCGCCCGGGACCGCTCCCGGACGTCCACCTGGGCGCTGCTGGCGCTCTTGGGGGCGCTGTTCGTCTGGAGCTACCAGGGTTCGGAGATCGACCTGGGCATGCTCTTCAGCGCCGACGGCGGCGGCGCCATCGCCGAGTACGTGGAGCGCCTCTTCCCCCCCGATCTCTCCGCCAAGGTCGTGGCCGACGCCGTCGAGGGCGCCTGGGAGACCCTGGCCATCTCGTTGATCGGCACGCTCCTGTCCGTGGTCATCGCGCTGTCCCTGGCCTTTTTCGGCTCGCGCAACCTCGTGTACGCGGGACTTCTCTACGAGATGGAGTCCCGGCGCCATCGGGTCCTCCTGCGCCGTATCCCTTATCTGGCGGCCAAGGCCATCCTGAACTTCTTGCGCACCATCCCCGAGATGCTGTGGGCCCTGGTATTCGTTTTCCTGGTGGGCCTGGGTCCGTTCCCGGGCGTGCTGGCGCTAGGGGTCCATACCGGCGGCGTGTTGGGCAAGCTCTTCGCCGAGGTGCTGGAGGACGTGGACCTGCAGCCCGTGGAGTCCCTCCAGTCCACCGGCGCCGGCAAGATCCAGATCCTCTTCTACGCCATCCTGCCCCAGGTCCTGCCGCAGTTCATCTCCTACACCCTGTACCGCTGGGAGGTGAACATCCGCGTCGCCGCGGTCCTGGGCTTCGTGGGCGCGGGCGGATTGGGGCAGCGCATCCACATCGCCCTGAGCCTGTTCCTCGAGCAACAGCTCCTGACGCTGCTGATAGCGCTCTACATCCTGGTGACCGGGGTGGACTACCTGAGCGCGTATCTGCGGCGGCGGGTGGTGTGACCCGGGCCGCCCGCCGAGCCAGGCTCGGGCAATCCATGGGGAGGTCAGGGCCGGATCACGACCTTCAGGGCCTTCTTCGCCATCATCGACCGCAGCGCCTCCTCAAGACCCTCCAGTGGCGCCTCGGCGGACAACAGCGGCTTGGGGTCAACTGTCCCGCGGCTCAGCATGTCCAGGGCTCGCGCGACCGTGCTCGGACGATGATGGTAGGTGCCCTTGATAGCAAGCTCGTTGTAGTGGACGAGCGTCGTGTCCAGCGGGATGCGTGTCCCCGGCGGGCAGCCGCCGAAGAAGTTGACCACGCCGCCGGGACGAACG
>JAJDTQ010000006.1 GCA_022827045.1 Candidatus Binatia bacterium | reverse complement strand
TCTTGCTAATTCCGAAGAATTACGTGGGACACGACACTAGAACTGACCCCTCACGCGAAGGGTCCTCGCCATGCTGCAAGAGCTCCGGATAAGCAACATCGCCGTCATCGATCACGTCGAGTTGGAGTTGGGTCCCGGGCTCAACGTCCTGACCGGAGAGACCGGCGCCGGCAAGACCATCGTCCTGGCCTCCCTCGGCCTCCTCCTGGGAGCCCGGGGCTCCGCGGACCTGATTCGCGAAGGAGCCGACGCGGCGGTGGTGGAGGCGCTGTTCACGGACCTGCCGGCGGCCACCCGCGAGGCTCTGTCCGCCGCCGGTTGCGAGGACGAGGACGAGCTGGTGCTGAAACGCGTGGTCACACGCGGCGGCCGCAACCGGATCTACGTCAACGGCAGCCTCGGCCCGCTATCCCTCCTGTCGAACATCGGCGCTGGCCTCATCCACATCTACGGGCAACACGAACAGCACACCCTGCGCCGCACCGAGACCCATCTCGCGCTGCTGGACGCGCACGCGGGCCTGGAGGCCGATGCCGCCGTCATGAAGGAACGGTTCGACGCGTTCGCGGCCGCGTGGAAGGAGGTGCGCGAGCTCGAGGAAGCGCTGGCCGGCAAGGCCCGTGAGGAAGCCTTCCTGCGGGCGCAAGTGGAGGAGATCGAAGGGGCCGGCCTCGAACCCGGGGAAGACGAGGCGCTGCGCCGCCGCCGGGAGATCATCGCCCATTCCGAAAGGCTCTACCAGACCTGCAGGGAAGGCGAGCTGCTTCTCTACGAAGGCGACAACGCGCTGGCGGGCGAACTGGGCCGGTTCATCCCGCGGCTTCGGGAGATGGCGGAGATCGACGAGACGCTGGCCGACGCGGTGACGCTACTGGAAGGTTCGGCCGCGCAACTGGACGAGGCAAGCGCCCTGATTCGCCGCTACGCGGACAAGCTGTCCTTCGACCCGCGCGAACTGGAACGGGTCGAGGACCGCCTCGCGGAGATCGAGCGGCTGAAGCGCAAATACCGCGCACCGGTAGAAGGGATCCTGGCTCTCGCGGAACGGGCGCGCGAAGACCTCGCCGCGCTCGAATCGGGCGAGGAGGATCTCGCCGGCCTGACCCGGCAATTCGAAGCCGCGCGGGACGCGGCGTGGAACACGGCGGGGGAGCTGTCCCGGGCGCGGCAACAGGCCGCCGGCAGCCTCGAAACCGCCATGGAGCGGGAGGTGAGCGAGCTGGGCCTCGCGCAGACGACCTTCGAGATCCGGTTCCACCATCGCGGCGCGGCCCCGGACGACCCGCCTTTCGTGGTCCAGGGCGCGAGGATCGCCGATGACGGCGTCGACGACCCCGAGTTCTACTTCTCGCCCAACCCCGGCGAGTCCGTCAGGGCGCTGGCCAGGATTGCGTCGGGCGGAGAGCTCTCGCGCCTCATGCTTGCCCTCAAGTCGCTGGTATTGACCCGGGGCGAGATCCCCACCCTGCTGTTCGACGAAGTGGATGCCGGGATCGGCGGCAGGGTGGCCGAGATGGTGGGCAAGAAGCTGGCCGGGGTGGCGCGGTCCCACCAGGTGATCTGCGTCACCCACCTAGCCCCCATCGCCGCGCTGGCGGATCTCCACCACGTGGTGGAGAAGCAGGTGTCGGGCGGCAGGACCTTTACGACTGTCAGGAGGCTCGACGAAACCGACAGGGTCCGGGAGCTGGCTCGCATGCTGGGAGGCGCCGAAATCACCGCGCAGGCGGAACGGCACGCGGCCGAAATGCTGAAAGCCCACGGGCACTAGTGGCTTGCCCGATCCATTCGCGCGATAGCCCTTGCCACCGGGCCGGTCCATCCGTTATGCTTCACGACTGAACGAGCGGTTGCGCATGAAGCTGCGACCGCTGCGATTCCGGGCGTGGGGCCGTAGCTCAGCTGGGAGAGCGCTTGAATGGCATTCAAGAGGTCGCCGGTTCGATCCCGGTCGGCTCCACCACCAAGCCCCGGAGGCCGGAGGCGGTGTGTCGCAACGTCGTGCATCGGAAGGAGGCGTCTTCGCAGACTACGACCTGGATCCGAACTACTATGATGAGATGTTCGGAACCGACGGGAGTGCGCGACAAGCGTGCAAGCGCCTCAACGCGGCCCTGGCGGAACTCGCTCCCGAGGATCTGACCAGGCTTCAGGAAGGCGTTTACCGCCACTTCCTTCACGAAGGCATCACCTTCACGGTCCTCGACGCCGAACGGGCCACCGAGCAGATCATTCCCATCGACTGTGTACCCAGGGTCCTGACCGGAGCCGAGTGGGAACACATCGAACGGGGCCTCAAGCAGCGCCTTACGGCGCTCAACCTTTTTCTGAAAGACGTCTACCACGACGGCCGGTGCCTGCGGGACAAGATCGTCCCCATCGATCTGGTGCTCGGCTGCCCCCAGTACCGCATGGAGATGCGCGGCCTCAAGGTTCCGCACGATGTCTACGTCGCGGTGTGCGGCACCGACATCGTGCGTACCAACGACGGTTTCGCGGTCCTCGAGGACAACCTCCGGGTTCCTTCGGGCGTCTCCTACATGCTCGCGTGCCGCAACGCCATCAAGGACGCCTTCCCGAGGCTGTACCGGGCTCACCGCGTCCGCGAAGTGGCGGACTACGCCGAGCGCCTCTACTCCACCCTCGCCTCCCTGCGTCCGTCCCTGCAGGACCCGCAGGTCGCCATCCTGACCCCCGGCGTACACAACTCGGCGTACTACGAGCACGCCTTTCTCGCGGGCGAAATGGGCATCCACCTGGTGGAGGGCCAGGATCTGGTCCTCCGCGACGGCGCGCTGCACATGCGCACGACGGCGGGCCTGCGCCGCGTCGACGTGCTCTACCGGCGCATCGACGATGACTATCTCGATCCGGTGATGTTCCGGGGCGAATCGGTCCTCGGGGCGGCCGGCCTGTTCCACGCGTACCGTACGGGCAACCTCGTGCTGGCCAACGCGCCCGGCACCGGCGTGGCCGATGACAAGAGCCTCTACTCGTACGTGCCCGCCATCATCCGCTATTTTCTCGGTGAAGAACCGATACTGGCCAACATCGAGACTCATCTTTGTCGCGAGCCCGACAGCCTGGCGTACACCCTCGAGCACCTCGAAGAGCTGGTGGTCAAGGAAGTCGGCGGATCGGGCGGCTACGGGATGCTGGTGGGCCCCCACGCCTCCGCCGAAGAGCGTGCGACCTACGCCGAGCGCGTGCGCGCCGATCCGGCGAATTTCATCTCTCAACCGGTGCTGGCCCTGTCGCGGGCCCCGTGTTTCGTCGGCGGCGCGATCGAGCCGCGCCACGTCGACCTTCGCCCCTTCGTGCTGCAAGGGCGCGACGAGCAGCATGTGGTTCCGGGCGGGTTGTGCCGCGTTGCGCTCCGCCGCGGCAGCCTGGTGGTCAATTCCAGCCAGGGCGGCGGCTGCAAGGATCTGTGGATCCTGGAGGATTGAGGTCCGGATGATGTTGGCACGGGTCGCCGCCGAGTTCTACTGGCTGGGCCGCTATGTCGAGCGTATCGAACACACCGCGCGACTTCTCCGGTTCCAGCTAGACCGGCTCGCCGATCGGCCGCCGGACGAGCTGACCCTGGGTTGGCAGGCCGTGTACCGCATCCTCGGACAGCCTCCGGTGGGAAAAACGGCGAGCGGCGACGACGCCGAAACCGTCGTCATACCCGACGCCTACACCCTTGCGGGAGAACTCGTGGAAGAGCGCGCCAACCCGGATTCCCTGCTCTCTTGCTGGGAGCACGGACGGGAGAACGGCCAGCGCGTGCGGGCGCAGTTGCCGCTGCCGGTGTGGACGTGCCTCAACCAGGGCTACCTGTGGATCCGGGACAGCGACTTCAGCGCGGCATGGTCGGAGGCGCCGGCCACCCTGGTGAACGAGGCCATCGACCGGCTGCGGCTGTTCGCCGGCGTCGTCGACGCGGCCATGCCGCGGGACGAAGCCTGGCGCTTTCTGGAGCTGGGCCGCTTCATCGAGCGGGTGCAACATCAGGCCGTGCTGCTCGCGTCCTGGATCGAATTCAGCCGCGAGGAACACGCGGCCAACGCACTCTCCTGGGCCGACCTACTGCGGGTGTGCGGCGCCTACGAGGTATATTGCCGGCGCCACTCGACGAACGTCGACCGCGCGGAAGCCCTCAACCTGCTTACCCGCGACCCGGAGCTTCCGCGCTCGCTTCGCTTCTCGGTCCACCGTATAGAGGAACTGCTGACGGGCATCGATCCCGTGGGCGCCCGTTATCCTCTGGCGCCGCCTCATCGGATGGCGCTACGCCTGACGGCCGCCGTCGAAATCGGCAACAACGGAGGGTCGGACGAGACGGACGCAGGGGGGTTCTTCCGCTCGCTGGAAGACGAGAGCCGGTCGCTCCATCACCTGACCATGGCCGCCTACGTAACCCATTCTCCACCGCAGGGGCTCGCGAAGTGATCGTCAGCTATGCCATCGAGCACACCATGCGTTTCGAGTACACGGAGTCCGCGCAGGACTCGGTGATGACGCTTTACGTGTGCCCGATACGAGACCGCGCCCAAGTGCTGCGGGAATTCGACGTGCGCACCGACCCGGACGGCGCCCTGTTCGAGTTCACCGATTCCTTCGGCAACACCGGTCACTTCCTGGACCGGGCTCATACGCACGAGCATCTTGCCGTCACCGCCCGCTCCATCGTGGAGGTGGGGCCGTTGGCATCGACGCCGGACCGTCTCACCGACGGCGCATGGGAGGCTCTTCAGCGTGCCGCGGAGACCGCCGAGCTCTGGCCGATGGTTCACCCCAGCCACTTCGTCGCCTGGACCCCTGCCCTGGACCAGTTCAAGGAAGCGCACCGTCTCGCGCCGGGCGATGATCCGCTGGTAAGCGCAAGGGACCTCTGCACCGCGCTCCACCGGGTGTTGGAGTACGCTCCCGGCGAGACCCGGGTCGATTCACCCATCGACCGTATCCTCGAGACCAGGCGCGGCGTCTGCCAGGACTACGCCCACGTCATGGCCGCCATCCTCCGCGGCTGGGGGATCCCTTGCCGCTATGTGTCGGGATACCTGGGACCGCCCGCCGGCGGAGTGGGCCGGAGCGAGAGTCACGCGTGGGTGGAATGCTGGCTGCCGGGCATCGGCTGGACCGGATTCGACCCGACCAACGACACCGAGGGAGACGAACGCCACATCCGCGTAGCGGTCGGCAGGGATTATGCCGACGTCCCGCCGACCCGGGGCATCTTCCGCGGCGCCGCCGGCTCGAGGCTGACGACCGATGTGCTCATCGAGCGAATCGCGGACACCGGCCCGGGAGCCGACCTGCGCGGGATCTGAAGGAGCTAGCCCCTCACCCTGCTTGTATTCGATTACTCGGACAGGCTCCTAACCCCCCATCAACCGGAACCGCGCGCCTTCCCATTCCGGGAACAAACTAGCCCGGCTGCGATCTTCGTTACCATATTGGGTATGCGTTGTGCGATAATGGCAAAACTTTGCTATCTAACCTGTAAGCTGTTTCAACGCCAACAATTCAAGGGAGGTTTATCGTGACGCTTGCGGATGTACAGAAACTGATTTCGGACAACGACGTGCGGCGGGTCGACCTGCTGGTGACCGACCTCATCGGCCGCTGGCAACACTGGTCGATACCTCCTTCCAACGTCAAGGAGAGTCTCATCGAACGCGGCCAGGGCTTCGACGGCTCCAGCCTGCGAGGCTTCCAGTCCATCGACCAATCGGACATGCTGCTGGTACCCGATCTCGACTCCGCCCGGATCGATCCGGTGGAGCGGGAACCGTCCCTCAAGCTCATTTGCGATGTCGTGGATCCGGTCAACGGCGACCGCTACACGCGCGATCCGCGCTACGTGGCCACCAAGGCCGAGGAACATCTTGCCGCCTCCGGCATCGCCGACAAGGCGTTCTTCGGCCCGGAGCTCGAGTTCTTCGTCTTCGAAAACGTACGGTTCGGCCTCAAGCCCAACTCCTCGTTTCACATCGTCGACTCCGACGAGGCCGACTGGAACTCCGCTCGGGAGGAGGACGACCACAACCTGGGCTACAAGATCCCGCCCAAGCAGGGCTACTCCCCCATTCCGCCGTTCGACCAGCTCGCGGACCTGCGCTGGGAGATGGCGGAGAAGATGGGCCAGGTAGGCATGGATTTCGAGGTCCACCACCACGAGGTGGCCACCGGCGGCCAGGGCGAGATCGCCACCCGCTTCCAGACCCTGCGCCGGAAAGCCGACGAGACCCAGTGGTACAAGCACATCGCGCGCAACGTGGCCAGGGCCCACGGCAAGACCGCCACGTTCATGCCCAAGCCCCTGTTCGGGGACAACGGCAGCGGCATGCACGTGCACCAGTCGCTGTGGCTCGGCGACACCCCGCTCTTCTATGATGCCGGCGGCTACGCCCAGTTGTCGGAGCTGGCGCGGTACTACATCGGCGGCCTGCTCAAGCACAGTCCGTCCCTGCTGGCCTTCTGCGCCCCCACGACCAACTCCTACAAGCGCCTGGTGCCGGGCTTCGAGGCCCCGGTCTACCTCGCTTACTCCGCACGCAACCGCTCCGCGGCGGTGCGCATCCCCACCTACGAGACCTCGCCGGCCAGCAAGCGCATCGAGTTCCGTCCGCCCGACCCCTCCGCCAACACCTACCTGGCGTTCTCGGCCATGTTGATGGCGGGGCTGGACGGCATCCGGAACCGCATCGACCCCGGTGAACCCACCGACGCGGACATCTACGAGCTCTCGCCCGAGGAAGCGGCCGGCATCCCTTCCGTTCCCACGTCCATGGAGGAAGCGGTGGCGGCCTTGGGTGCGGACCATGACTATCTGTTGGAGGGAGGAGTCTTCACGCAGGACGTCATCGACCACTACATCGCGTTCAAGGAGCAGGAATCAAGGGACGTTTTTCTCCACCCCGTCCCGGCGGAGTTCTTTCACTACTACCACATCTAGTGCCCGACCGGGCGAAGGGTGCGGTGACGAGCATTGTTACGGGCCTTGGGTTTGCAGACCAAATCGACCAGAACGGAGGTGCCGCTAACATGAGCAGATACGGGATTTCCACGAAGGGTTCCTTCCTCGGCGGGCATTTCGGCCGCCTGGCCATCGCCGGCGGACTCGCCGCCGCGTTGGGTTTCTTCTGGTTGGCCACCGCCGCGGAAGCTGCCGTGGACAAGGAGTTGCAATTCGTCCTGAACACTTTCTCGTTCCTTATCTGGGGATGCCTGGTGATGTGGATGTGCGCGGGTTTCACCATGCTCGAGTCGGGTTCGGTGCGCACCAAGAACGTGTCCATGATCTGCCTCAAGAACATGGGCCTCTACTCCATCGCCGGGATCATGTACTTCTTCATCGGCTACAACCTGATGTACGTCGACGTCGGAAGCGTCATCGGCAGCTTCACGCCCTTCTACGGGCCGACGGGCGAGGAAATCGCCTTGCTGGGCGCCGACGACAAGGCGAAGGCGGCGGCCACCGAGGCGGTCCTCAAATCCTCCGGCTATTCGACCATGTCGGACTGGTTCTTCCAGATGGTGTTCGTGGCCACCACCGCGTCCATCGTCTCCGGCGCCCTGGCCGAGCGCGTCAGGCTCTGGACCTTCTTCGTCTTCATCGCCCTTCTGACGGGCATCATCTATCCCATCGTCGGCGCCTGGACCTGGGGCGGCGGCTGGCTGGGCGCCATGGGGTTCAAGGACTTCGCCGGCTCCACTATCGTCCACTCCACCGGCGGCTGGGCGGCCCTGGCGGGCGCCATCGTGGTGGGAGCCCGGCGCGGCAAGTTCCGCGCCGACGGCAGCGTCAAGGCGACGCCGCCTTCCAACATCCCCATCGTCACCCTGGGCGTCTTCATACTGTGGTTCGGGTGGTTCGGCTTCAACGGCGGGTCGCAACTGGCCCTGGGCGGCGCCACGGACGCGGTGGCCATCAGCCACATCCTGGTCAACACCAACCTGGCCGGCGGCGCCGGCTTTCTGGTGGCCCTGGTGATCGAACGACCCTTGCTGGGGCGCATCGACCTGATGGCGGGCCTCAACGGCGCCCTGGCGGGCCTGGTGTCCATCACTGCCGGGCCCGACTTCGTCACTCACTTCTGGGCCGTGATCATCGGCGCCGTCGGCGGCGGCATCTGCGTGGCGGGCCTGCGGCTTCTGGAGGTGCTCAAGGTGGACGACGTGGTGGGCGCGATTCCGGTGCACCTGTTCGCGGGCATCTGGGGAACCCTGGCGACCTGCATCGTGGCCGGCGGCCACTTCGGCGTTCAACTCCTGGGAGTGGTGGCCATCGGCGTGTACGTGTTCGTGGTCTCGTGGCTGCTCTGGATGGCGCTGAAGCAGGTCATGGGAGTGCGGGTTTCGCAATCGGTCGAAGATCTCGGCCAGGACGCCGGCGAGCTCGGCATCGAAGCCTATCCCGAGTTCGTGGTCATGCCCGATCCCGACGACGCCGACGCGGTTCGCGGCAACAACTGAGGCAAGGCGTGCCCGCCGGGGCGGAGGCGCCCCGGCGGGCATCCGGTATCAGGCCTGTCCGCCGGCAGGAACCGAGCCGTCGGTGGGGATGGTGATCCAGAACTCGGTGAAGACCCCCGGCTCGGACTCGACCCCCATGACACCGCCGTGCTGGGCCACGATGTCCTGGGACAGGGAGAGGCCGAGCCCGGTGCCTTCCCCGGTGGGCTTGGTGGTCACGAAAGGCTCGAAGATCTTCTTGATCATGTCCTGAGGGATACCGGGCCCGTTGTCCCGGATCCGGAACTCGGCCTGGTTGTCCTCGCGCTTGCTCGCCAACCGGATACACGGCTGATAGTCGCCGTCCGTTTTCCTGGCCCGCTCGAACGTCGCCTGACAGGCGTTGGTGATCAGGTTGAGGAAAACGCGGCTCAGGTCCTGGGGCACCACCTCGACCTCGCCCATCTCACCATCGAGGTCCTCTTCCCACGTCACGTTGAACTGCTGGTCCCTGGCGCGCATGGCGTGGTAGGCGAGATCCGCGTACTGCTTGAGCAAGGCGTTGAGATCCACCGCGCGGCGTTCGCCGGTCTGGCCCCGTGAATGCTCCAGCATACTGTGCACGATACCGTCGGCCCGCTTGCCGTGCTGGTTGATCTTCTCCAGATTCGCGGTCAGGTCATCGAGAATTCCCTCGATCTCGTCCCGGGCATCGTCGGGAACCTGCTCACGCACCTCGCCGAGGACCTCCCGCGCCTCCTCGATCAGCTCGCCCGACACCTCGGAGAAATTGTTGACGAAATTGAGAGGGTTCTTGATCTCGTGCGCGATGCCGGCGGTCAACTGGCCCAGGGACGCCAGCTTCTCCTGCATGATGACCTGGTGCTGTGCGGTCTTCAGATCCTTGAGCGTCTGTTCCAGTTCGGCGTTCTTCTCCTTCAGCTCGTCCGCGAGCTTCTCCACCAGATTGAGCCGTTGCACTTCCAGGGCGTGCCGCCGGAACACTTCCAGCGCCTCCGCCATGTCGGTCACCTCGTCGTTGCCACGGACTTCCACCGGAACCTCGAGGTTGCCTTCGGCCATGGAACGCATGGAGTCCGCCAGGCCGGTCAGCCGCCGGATCAGGTAGCGGCCGACGAAGATCCACCCGAGGGCGACAGCGGCGATGACGTTCAGGAGATTGAGGACCACCAACACGATCATGCCGGTGTTGACGGCCGACGTGGAAGCCTGGCTCGCCTCCTCCGCCTCGCGGTCGGCTACCGCCACCACCCGGTCCATGGCCGCCAGCAGCCTGGCGGCGGTCCCCCGGTTCTCTTCGATGTAGCGGGCCTCCGACTCCGCTTCTTTCAGGATGGCTTCCTGCAACGCGAAGATGCCGTCGGGGCCCTGTCCGAGGGATTTGAGCCGTTCGAACTCGAAGTCCAGCATCCGGGTGGGGGCGGCATGGGATTCGGATGATCGAAAGGCGCGCTCGAACGAGCCCACGGCCGCGTTATAGCGCTCCCGGAGCGGCTGAATCAGGGCTCGCTCATTGACCACCGCGGCTTCCGCGAGCAGCCTCGCGGCAAGGTTGGCCTGGGTATGCAGCGTCAGCAGATCGCGATAGCGCACCAGTTCCGCATAGGAAGTGCGTTCGGCCGGAGGCACGGGCTGGTCGCCGATCTCCCTCAGGCCGGTGGCCAGGAAGAACGCCTGGTCGTCGATCTCCGGGACCAGTACGCGGTCGACCTGGCGCGTCATCACCGGGATCTCGGCCTCCCGGGCGTCCAGGTGGCGTTGGAGCTCCCGTCGGTGCGAAGACGATTTCTCGATCTTCTCCAACGTCGAGGTGAGGGCGTCGGAGAGGGAACGAAGCCTGCGCGCCTGCTCCTGATTCTCCAGGGACTCGTGCAACTGAAGCTCCCCGATCAGGTTGTTGAGCAGGCCCTTGTCCTTGTCGATGGCCACCTTGACTTCGGCGAGCTCCGCGGCGGACGAAGCGGAGACGAGACGCGGCGCCGCGTTGACGAGAGCGGAGCTTTGCTGCGCCGCCCGGATGGCCGCCACGAGACTGGGAACGCTTTGCTCGGTAATGTGGCGCTGCGAGTTGCTCACGACCCGGAAGGACAGCAGCGCCACCGCGCTGGCGGCCAGCATCAGCACCACCCCCAGGCCGAAGGCGCCGTACATCTTGGCGCCGAGGCCGATACGCCGGCTCTCGATGCGTTTGACGAGGTCCGCGAGACTCAAGGCCGCTCCAAATGCCGGATCGAACGAAACCGCTCGGAGTCGTCGATCACGGTCAGGTATACCCGATCGGAACCCTGGTTGTCGGCCTCCCCGTAGAGCAGCAGAAAGCCGCCGAGGTCCATGGTGCCTGCCTTTTGAAGGGCGCTGATGAACCCCTGGCGGGTGGGGCTCGCTCCCGCCCGGTGCAGCGCCTCCACGGCCACGCGGCCGGTCAGGTATCCCTCCAGGGAAACGAAGCCGGGCTCGGCATTGGCGGCAACGGTACGAAGGGCCTCATGGTACCGGACGACGACGGGAATCCAGCGGTCGTGGGGAAAGGGAACCACCTGGGTGACGACGACGCCCTTGCCCGCCGGTCCCAGCGCCCGTGCCAGCGCCGAGCTGCCGACGAAGGAAATGTTCACGAAGATGGGGTTGAAGTCCAGGTAGCGGCACCACTTGATGAAGGTGGCCACGGGCTGATAGGCGCCCACGATGATCACCGCCTCCGGGTTGCCGAGCCTGAGGTCCAGCACCGCGGATTTCACGGCCCGGGTGTTGCGTGGATAGGTGGCTTCCGCCACCAGCGCCATGCCGCGCCGGTGAAGCGCCTGGAGGGTGCCGGAAAGCCCCGCGCGGCCGTACGAGTCGTCCTGGTAGAGGATGCCGATGCGCTTCACCCCAAGGTCGCGTGTGAGCCGTTCGACCATCTCTTCGGTTTCCTGGTAATAGGAGGCGCGCACGTTGATGACGGTGGGCCGCTTGCGCGCGTCGCGCAGGAACTCCGCGCCCGTGAACGCGCCCACGTAAGGCACCCCTGCTTCCGTGGCGATGGGCTCGGCGGCCTTCGAGGTGGGAGTGCCCACCGCGCCGATCAGCGCGAATACCTGTTTCTCGCCAATGAGCCGGTTGGTGTTGGCGATGGCCGCCTCGGGCTCGTAGCGGTCATCGAGGGTGGTGAGGCTCAATTGCCGGCCATGGATGCCGCCGGCGCGATTGGCCTCCTCGAACGCGGCCGTGATGCCCACGCGCATCCCCTCGCCCAAGGCCTTGGCCGGCCCGCTGAGGGCGGAGGACTGGCCGAACATGACGGTGCCCGGGCTGACGCCCGGCGTGACCGAGCCCGGCGGCGGCGTCTGTGCGGCGGTCAACGACGTGATCCCCGCGACCAGTGCTACGACGGCGAGACGCGCAAACTCGTTCACGAACTTCAGCATCCGGCCTGTGCCATCCGGCTGTATGGCACGGTTGGTCAACTCCCGTGATAGCGCACCGCCACGCAAGTGATGTCGTCGGACTGCGGATTGTCGCCCGCGAATTCCCGCACGTGGTCGAGCACGAGCGAAGTCACGCCTTCGCAGTCGGCCTCGTCGATCCTGGCAAGCAACGAGTCGAGACGTTTCTCACCGAACTCCTCCGACCCCGGGCCTTCGGCCTCGGTGACGCCGTCGGTGTACAGGAACAACGTGTCGTCGGCCTGAATCTGGAGAGTATCGTGGTTGAAGGCATGGCCGGGAAGCACGCCCAGGGCCACGTCGCGCGTGGTGGGCATCGGCACCACCTCGCCGTCCTTGTGAACGAGGCGGGGCGGATTGTGCCCGCCGTTACAATAGTGGAAGGCGCCGCTGCGGGTATCGAGGACGCCATAGAAGAGGGTTACGAACATGCAGTTCTCGTTGTCCTCGGACAGAAGGTCGTTGACGTAGCGCAGGCACTCGTCAGGCGCTCCACCCTCCAACGCCCTGCTCCGCAGGAGCGTACGGCAAGCCATCATGAAAAGCGCGGCGGGAATTCCCTTTCCCGAGACATCGCCAATGGCCACGCCGATTCTGTCTTCGTCCAACGTGAAGAAATCGTAAAAGTCGCCGCCCACCTCCTTGGCCGGGATCATCAGGCCATGGGTCTTGTAGTGGTCCGTGGAGGGAAAGCTCCGGGGCAGCACCGACGCCTGCATGTCCCGGGCCACATCCAGCTCGTGGCTGAGAGCCACCAGCTGGTCCCTGTTGGACAACGCCTCGCGCACCAGCGCCAGGTGCTTCAGCGTCTTGTCGATGGTGATCTCGAGATCGGTGAAATCGATGGGTTTGGTGACGAAGTCGAACGCCCCCCGGTTCATCGCGGTGCGGATGTTGTTCATGTCGCCATAGGCGGACACGATGACGGAGCGGATGTTGGGCTTGGTCTCGTTCAGCTGCTTCAGCAACGCGAGGCCGTCCATCACCGGCATGTTGATATCCGAAATGACCATCGAGATATCGCCGTCCTGGTCGAGCTTGTCGATGGCTTCCTGACCGTTGTGCGCAAAGTCGAAAACCAGCTCGTTCCGGCGGATGCGCCGGCGAAACTTCTGGCGCACGAGCGCCTCGAGGTCCACCTCGTCGTCTACGACCAGGATCTTGATGGGCTCACCGTCGAAGGACAATGCGGCCCCGGAAGTTGTTTCTTCGCTTTCTTCCATCTCAACCGGCATTGATCGCGTCCTGGCGTGTGGGGTGAATCGCCAGGATTTCGCTGAAACCGCTGATCTTGAACACTTCGGCAATGTGGTCTCGCATGGCACAGAGGACGATCTTTCTGCCGCCGGCCTGGAGTTGCTTGGCCGCCAGCAGCAGGACCCGGAGCCCGGCGCTGCTGATGTATTCGATATTCTCGAAGTCCACCACCAAGGACCCTTTGCCTTCCTCTATCAACTTGAGGAGGGCCTCCTGGAACGGGCTGGCCGTGCTGCCGTCGATACGGCCTGTGGGGATGACCACAGTGGTGTCGCCGTCCGTCTCCGTGCTGAGATCCAAAACGCTTCCGTTTGCCATCAACTGTCTCCTTTCACAGGTGCGCGCAGAGTAATGCGATTGAACCCGTCGGTACGCTCGTAATCCGGATTCGGGAACAGGGCCTTGGTCAGAAAAACGCCGAGACCACCGATGGGGCGGTCGTCGATCGTGGCATGGACATCCGGTACGGCCGCTTCCTCGAACGGGTTGAAGGGGATGCCGGTATCGTGTAGCTGAGCGACGATTTCGTCATCCTCGATGCGCAACTCCACCCGGAGCTCCTGGCGGTCGACATCCGTGAAACCGTACGAGATCGTGTTGGTCGCCAACTCGTCCAGGGCCAGGCTGAGATTGTGGACCTGCGAATCCGAGAGCCCATTGGCCTCGCCAAAACGCGCCACTGCCGCCGCCAGTTCCTTGAGCGCCGATGAGAGCTCAGGCTCGAGGTCGAGCGAGAGCCGCGGAAGGGCCGCCTTCATCGGAGCCACCCCAAACGACTGATGTGAATCATACCGGAATTCGGCATGCTGTTGACCGACCGGTGGAGAGTACTACCAAACCGCCGCCTCCGCGCCCCGGGCACGAACATCTCAGGTCGGTCCGGCGGACCTTCGGAGGTCCCATCCCGATCTTGTTACTCCTCGCACTTCCCGCAAGTTACACGCCGAATGATAGTCGAACAAGCGACGCCGTGTCAACAACCCGCGGGGCGGACCGCTACTGCCGCGCACGGTCCCGCACCCACCGGAACAGGGGCTTGTCCGGGTCGCCGATCTCCTCGACCGACTGATACAGGTAGGCCTGCCATCCGACCCTCGGAAGGCCGCTGAACACCATCAGGTTCAAGGGATACGCCTCGCTGTCGGTACAACGGCGAAAGTCGTCCCGGAAAAGAAAAATCGGTTTCTCCCAGGCAATGGCCATGCCCAGCTCGACCATGACGCCCTCGTCCGGCGGGCAGCCGTTGACCACCGCGAAAAGACCGTCCGCGGCGCGTACGTCGCTCAGGTCTGCCTGTCCGATGCGGTATGCCCAGCCGGCCTCGGCCTTGTCCACCTGGTTGTTGCGCGCGAACGGCTCCCACACCTCCACTCCCAGCGCTTCCAGCGCCGCTGTGAGGACAGCCAGCGGACCTGCCCGCAGTTGCGACGAGAAACCGTAAGGATTCGCCAGATAAAGGGTTTTCCTTGAAGTCCGTGCCATCGACCTTCCTTGCTCCGTTCTTCCCGCATCGCGGGGCCGGCTCAGAGGTCGCCCTCGTCGCCCCGGGCCCGGGCGGTGACCGCCAGCAGCAACACCATGATCGCCAGCAGGAACGCGCAGCTCAGGCCCAGCGACCACTGGATGCCGATGATGCCGCCCGCGATGCCCACGGTAATGCCGCTGAAGGTGCGCAGCCCCAACCCGGACATGATGAACAGGCCGATCAACTGGCCGCGCAGGTGAGCCGGCGAAACGAGCTGCACCAGGGTTTGCGACATGGTCAGGTAGGCGAGGTTGAGGAACCCGGCGGCGAACAGCAGCGCCACCGCGAGGTAGTAGTAGGGCGTGAACGCGAAGCAGCCCAGAGCGACGCACCAGAGCAGCGCCAGGACGATGGCGGTGCGCGCCCGCGCCTGGAGAAAACCCCGGCTTTCCAGCAGGATGCCGCTCACGAAGGCGCCGGCCCCGTTGGCGGCAAGCAGCACGCTGTACCCCGCCTCGCCCACCCCGAGGTTGATGGCGAACCCCGGCATCTGGGCCTGGAAGGCATTGCCCACCACCAGCGAGGAAACCCCCACCAGGCAGACCATGGACACGATGACGCGGTTGCTGCGGGCCTCCCTCAGCGCCTCCAGGGCCCGGGCCCAGGTGACCCGGCGCGCCTGCACCTCATGGGCGCGGCGTCCGGTATAAGGGACCCGCGACAGCCACAGGGTCAGGGGAATGTAGAACAGCGCATTGACCACCAGGCCCCACGCCGCTCCCAGCCCCCGCATCATGAATCCGCCCACCGCCGGTCCGGCGAGGATTCCCAGTTGCCGGCTGGTGGCGCTCAGGCGGACGGCGCTCTGGAGGTGCTCCGGACCCACCATGTCGTGGAGAATGAGCTGGCTTCCGGGGCTCCACAGGACGCCGGCGACTCCATGCACCACCAGCAACGCGCAGGCGTGCCAGACCGTGAGCGTCCCGGTGATGATGAAGTACGCCCAGGCGATGGTGAGGACGAAATAGAGGATCATCGCCCATTGGATGACCCGGCGGCAGTCGAAACGGTCCGACAGCAGGCCGACGTACCACGACAGCAGCAGGAACGGTGACCAGTGGCTGATAACCGCGAACCCCTGCAGTTCCTCCCACCGGAACAGGTCGTAGATCACCCAGTAGCTGATCACGTGCTCGATGTTGTCGGCCATCATGGCCAGCATGGTGTACGAGAAGTAGGCGCGAAAATGAGGTTGCCGGAGCGCGCCAAAGGACACTCTGGACTGCTTCACGTCCTTGAGGGACGTGCCGCCCGGGGTGTCGTCCGCCCGTGCATCCGGCTGGGTGGTGGAGGATTGCGGCACGGTCGCAGTGTGGCACGAAGCCCGGCGCCCGGACAAGTTCCGGGGCCGCCGGTAGAGCTCCCGGTCCCGGCGTCAACACTGTTGCCATCCGGCGGCAGATTGTGGTAGAAAAACACTTATTCACGGCGGCATTGCGCCGCAACACCGCAAATACGCGAAACTTTCTGCATAAGGAGACCACAATGAAGAAGCTGGTTCTTGAGAGCACCGCGCCGTTCCAGGGTCTGTGCGAGTTGGTGGCGTACAACGAGGGCCTGTTCGAGAAGGAAGGGCTGGAAATCGAGTTTGCCGATCGCGGCCCGGGCGACAAGAACACCCATACCGAAGTCACCGATCCCAAGGACGCGGACCCTCACGCGAGCCACGGCATGCTCTTCGAGCAGGGCAAGGCCGACATGTACAACGCCTGCGAGTGGGGCAACTACTGCCGCGTCCAGGACTCCGCCGTCGACGCCGGACGGCAGATCGGACGGCGTTCCATCATCGCCTATGCGGGACTGGTGGTGCGGCCCGATTCCGAGGTCTACACGGCCCAGCAGCTCGCCAACAAGCTCGTGGGCGTGCCTTTCTACTTCGGGACCCACTACCTGACCCTGCACATGCTCGAGGGCTTTCTCACCCGCGACCAGATCAAGCTCTGTCAGGCGCCGCGCGGCTCCCGTTACCGCCTGGAGTCGGTGATGAAGGGCGAGATCGAGTCCACGCCGCTGACCGAGCCTTACCTCACGCTGGCGGAGAAAAAGGGCTGCCGCATCGTCGTCTCGGCTTCTCTCCACGGCACCGAGGTGGCATCCGAGAACGTCGACGCCGAGACCTACGCGATGTTCAACCGCGCCGTGCGCGAAGCCGTGCGCCGCGTCAACGCCGACAAGAAGAAGTACATGCAGTACTTCATCGACTACCACAGCGACGATCCGGAGATCGCCGCCATCCGCGCGGACGAGCTGCGCGACAGCCGCATCGTGGTGGTGGACCCGGCACCGATCCCCGCGGAAGAGCTGGAGCGCACCGCCGCCTGGATCAAGAGCTGGGGGATGCTGGCCGAGAACGATGCCGCTACCGAGCTGGTAAACCTGGACGTTCAGCAGTCGGCCCACTAGCAGCAGTCAGCGCTCGCGCCCTCCGGGGCGGGTTCTCAAGGCCTGCCCGGGGCGGCATGAGAACGGCAGCGAATTTCAACGCAATCGGGAAGGCCCGCAAGGGTCTTCCCGATTTTGTTTTTCCAAGGAGCCTCACGGCTTATCCGGGGGCGGTTTGAAACCTCGCCGGACACTGACAACGGGCCTGATCCTGGCGGTCCTCTGGTCCGTCACGGAGCATGCCCTGGGACAACCCGCGAGCCATGTCTCCGACCGGGCTTCCCGTTCCACCACGACCGGAAGCATCGCCGGAACCGTGCGCTTCCCGGGGGAACCGCCCCTGCCCGGCGTCTTGAAGGTTCACAAGGAACAGGCCTTTTGCGGCTCCATGGTTCCCGACCAGGGCCTTGTCGCGGCCGCGGACGGCGGTTTGCGGAACGTCGTCGTGACCCTGAGCGGTCCGGGCCTCGACGGGCGGACCGGACAACCTCTGAACATACAGCTCGACAACATCGGGTGCCGGTTTGCGCCCCACGTTCAGGCCGCCCCGGTGGGCAGCCGCCTGCTGCTTCTGAACAGCGACGTCATACTCCACGACGCTCACGCCCGGATCGGACCCAGGACCCTGTTCAACGACGGCATCCCCCGCTGGCGCCGGGTGACCAGGACTCTCCGGCAGCCCGGCCTCGTGAAGATCATCTGCGAACTGCACCGCGCCTGGATGAGTGCCTACATCGTGGTGACGCCGAACCGGTTCTTCGCGGTAACCGGCTCCCGCGGCCGCTACGCCATCGGCGGTGTCCCGCCGGGAAACTACCAACTGCGCTTCTGGCACGAGAGATTGGGTAAGGTATCGCGGCGGGTGGAGGTGAGCCCGGGGACGGCGACGCGGACGGACGTGGTTCTGCCCAACCCGTGAACCCGGAGGGCGCCGGCGTGGACGGCGCCTCCCCCTTACGGCCTGGAAGGGATGCTGTCCCGCAACCGCCGAACCCCGGCGGCGGCACCCCCGGGCGCCTTGTAGACCGATGAGCCGGCCACCAGCAACGTCGCGCCGGCGGCCACGACCCGATCGGCGTTCTCCGGACCCACGCCGCCGTCGATCTCGATGGGGATCTCCAGGCCGCGCTCGTCGAGCATGCGCTTGAGCCGGCGCACCTTCTCCACGCTGCTCTCGATGAAGCTCTGGCCGCCGAACCCCGGGTTGACGCTCATGATGAGGATCTGGTCCAGCTCCGGCAGGATCTCGTCGAGAGTCGCCAGCGGCGTGGCGGGATTGAGCACCACTCCGGCCTTGCTGCCCAGCGACTTGATCTGCTGTACCGTTCGATGAAGGTGCGGACAGGCCTCCTGGTGGACCAGGAGGGTGTCGGCGCCCGCCTTGGCGAAGTCCTCCAGGTAGCGCTCCGGCTCCACGATCATGAGGTGGACGTCCAGCGGCAGCCGGGTGCTGCGTCGCGCCGCCTCCACCATCAACGGGCCGATGGTGATGTTGGGCACGAAACGGCCATCCATGACGTCCACGTGGATGGCGTCCGCGCCGGCTTCGTCCACCTCGGCGATCTGCTGTCCGAGAATGCAGAAATCGGCGGAGAGGATAGAGGGGAGGATGCTAACGCCCCTGCCCATGCTCCCCCGCCTTCCGGCATTCTTCTTCCACCGCCGCCAGCAGCTTGTCGAAGGCCTCGGAGAAGAGCCGCACGCCGTCTTCCAGGAGCTTGTCCGTCACCTCTTTCATGGACACCCCCGCCTGCTCCAGAGCCTCCATGGTCTCGGCGGCTCCCTCGACGTCCTCTTCGAGGCTCTTGCGGGCCTCTCCGTGATCGCGGAACGCGTCCAGTGTGGCCGGCGGAATAGTGTTCACCGTATCCTCGCCGATGAGCTCGTCGACGTACATCACGTCGCGGTAGTCCGGGTTCTTGGTGCTGGTGCTGGCCCACAGGAGCCGCTGGGGGCGGGCTCCCTTCCCCGCCAGGGCCTGCCAGCCCTCGCCCTGCATGATCTCCTTGTAGCGCTTGTAGGTGAGCTTGGCGTTGGCGATGGCGACCTTTCCCATGAGTGCCTGAAGACGTTCCTTCGCGGCGTCGTCCACGGCCTGGAGCTTCTTCTCCAGGGTGCCGTCCACCAGCGTGTCGATGCGCGAGATGAAGAAGCTCGCCACGCTGGCGATACGGCCCACGTCCAACCCGTCGGCGGCGGCCTTGACCAAGCCCCGGATGTAGGCCTGGGCCACCTGCTCGTAGGCTTCCCGCGCGAACAGCAGCGTCACGTTGACGCTGATGCCCTCGCCGATCAACTGCTCGATGGCCGGCACTCCCTCCGGCGTGCCGGGCACCTTGATCATCAGGTTATCCCGCGACACGGTGTTCCAGAGCCGCCGCGCCTCCGCCACGGTGCCCTCGGTGTCATGGGCCAGGTATGGCGACACCTCCAGGCTTACGTAGCCGTCGCGCCGCCGGGTCTCCTCGTAGACCGGCCGCAGCACGTCCGCCGCGTCCTGGATGTCGCGGGTGGCGATGGCTTCGTACACCTCCTTGGGGTCTGCCGATCCGTCGCCGCCCATGCGCGCGATCACGTCGTCGTAGTCGTCGCTGTCGGCGATGGCCTTTTCGAAGATGGCCGGATTGGAGGTGACGCCCTTGAGGCCGTCCTCTTCCACAAGACGTTGCAGCTCGCCACCGGTCAGCAGCTTCCGCTGTATGAAGTCCAGCCAGACCGACTGCCCATGTTCGTCCAAGTCTTTCAACGGGTTCATGTGTTCCTCCGGGCGACCTGTTCCCTGGCCGCGGCGACCACGTCGTCCGCGGTAAAGCCGAACTTCTTCTGGAGGTCCTTGAGAGGCGCCGAGGCGCCGAAGGACCGCATGCCGATCTGGTGTCCGCCGATGCCGGTGTACTTGGTCCAGCCGAACACCGAGGCCTGCTCCACCGACACCCGGGCGGTCACCTCGGGCGGGATCACGCTGTTGCGGTAGTCCTCGTCCTGATCGTCGAACAGCTCCCAGCATGGCATGCTCACCACCCGGGCCCTGATTCCCTCCCCGGCCAGGATCTCATGAGCCTCCACGCACAACGACACCTCGCTGCCGGTGGCGAGCAGCAGGACGTCGGGCGCTCCGTCCGGCGCATCGGCCAGCACGTAGGCGCCCCGGGCGACGCCGTCGGCCGGCGCGTACCGCGCGCGGTCCACGGTCGGCAATGCCTGGCGCGTCACCACCAGCACCGCCGGCTCGTGGTGCAGCTCCATGATGACCTTCCAGGCGGCCTTCACCTCGTTGGCGTCCGCCGGCCGCAACACCATCAGCCCCGGCACCGCCCGGAGCGAGGCGAGGTGCTCCACCGGCTGGTGCGTCGGACCGTCCTCCCCCACGCCGATGGAGTCATGGGTGAAGATGTGGATCACCGGCAGCTCCATGAGCGCGCTCAGACGGATGGCGCCGCGGGCGTAGTCGCTGAAGATCAGGAACCCCGACCCGTAGGCGCGCACCTTCACCAGCGCCATGCCGTTCATGATCGACGCCATGGCGTGTTCCCGGACGCCGAAATGGAGGTTGCGGCCGTCCGGGCTGTCCGCCGAGAAGTCTCCGGCGCCGTCGAAGGTGAGCCGGGTCTTGGTGGAGGGGGCCAGATCGGCCGCGCCCCCCATGAGCCACGGGACGTTCCGCGCCAGCGTGTTCAGCACCTTGCCCGACGCGTCGCGCCCTGACACTCCCTTGGCGTCCGCGGGGAAATCCGGCAGATCCCGGTCCCATCCCTCGGGAAGCTGGCGGTGCTGCATGCGGTAGAGCTCGTCCGCCAGCTCCGGATAGCGGGCCCGATAGTCGTCGAGGCGCGCGAACCAGGCGTCGCGCAGGGACTTGCCGCGGTCTCCCATCCCCGCGCGGAAATGCTCCCGCACGCCGTCGGGGACGTGGAACTCCGCGTCCTCGGGCCAGCCGTACCGCTGCTTGGTGAGCTTGACCTCCTCCACCCCGAGGGGCTCGCCGTGGGCGCCGCTGGTGTCCTGCTTGTTGGGCGAACCGTAGCCGATGTGGCTGTCCACGATCAGCAGGGTGGGGCGGTCCGTGGTGTCCCGAAACGTGCGGAACGCCCGCTCCAGCATCTCCAGGTCGTTGGCGTCGCCCACCCGCACTACGTTCCAGCCGTGGCCGAGAAAACGGGTGGCGACATCGTCGGAGAACGCCAAGGCGGTGTGGCCCTCGATGGTGATGCGGTTGTTGTCGTAGATCCAGCACAGGCTGGACAGCTTCAGGTGGCCGGCCAGCGAGGCCGCCTCGTTGGACACCCCCTCCATCATGCAACCGTCGCCGCACAGCGCGTAGACGTCGAAGTCGACGAGGTCCTCGAACCCGGGGCGGTTGTAGCGGCTCGCCATCCAGCGCCCGGCGATGGCCATGCCCACGCTGGTGGCCACCCCTTGTCCGAGGGGTCCGGTGGTGGTCTCGACACCCGAGGTCCAGCGGTACTCCGGGTGGCCGGGACAACGGCTGTCCAGTTGGCGGAACTGTTGGAGGGCCTCCAGCGGAACGGAGAGGGAGCCCAGGGTCTCGTAGTCCTTGCTGACCGCCTTGACCCCGGTCAGGTGGAGCATCGAGTAGAGCAGCATGGACGCGTGGCCCGCCGACAGCACGAAGCGGTCCCGGTTGGGCCAGATGGGATCGTCGGGATCGAAGCGCAGAAAGCGCTGCCACAGGCAGTAGGCCACCGGCGCCATGGCCATGGGCGTCCCCGGGTGCCCCGAATTGGCCTGCTGAACCCCGTCGATGGACAGGGTACGGATCGTATTGATGCAGAGATCGTCGAGACTGGCGTCGCTCATGAAATAGGAACTCCGTGAATTCGTGACCTTCCGCGGTATGGGACCCCTGTTTCAAGTTTGCCAGATGATCCCGGCCGCATACAACGCGCGAGAGGCCGATTTCGGCCGGTTTTCGGCGGATTGGTTGGATTTTGGCCGGACAACGGATATTCTCCCGGAATCTCCATGGAAAACTTCACTCCGGCGGAACGCGAGAGGCTCGCGCCGTTCTTCACCAACGTGGACCGGCCGGTCTTCGGGCTGAGGCTGCCCCAGGAGGTGGCCGGCGCGCTCTTCTCCCGCTACAGCCGCTCGGCCAGGGACCTCCGGCGCACGTTCCTGGACGAGTTCCTCGGCGACGCCGACCTCGCCGTGGTGCTGGACAGCACGGGACCCGCCGACGGTGACGATCCGGCGGTGCGCCGCGCGCGCGCCTTCTATGACCGCGTGCTCGTCGGTTACGGCGACGACTCGGTGGCGCAGCTGGGCGGCGCCCACGTGGCCTGCGAAGGGATCTCCAACGTAGCCGCCAAGTACCTCGAGGACCCGCGCATCGGCATCGCGCCGCTGGAAAAGTCCACCCGCTACGTGCGCTTCGACCGCAAGGACCGCGACGGCCGGCACCTCTACTTCGTCGAGCCGACCCTGGCCGAATCGAGGCACGGCCGGGACTATCTCGAGGTCATGGAGCTCCTGTTCGAAACCTATTCGCGGCAGATGGAGCCGATGATCGAGCACGTCCGCAAGGCCGTTCCGCTGGAGGACACGGAGCTGCGTCACCCGCGCACCGGCGCCACCGTCACCTACGCCGAGGCCCGGCGCGACGGGAAACTCGCCAAGTGGGCGGAAACCGCCTACCGGTCCACCGTGCGCGCCCATGCCTGCGATCTCCTGCGCGGCTACCTGCCGGCGGCCACCCGCACCAACGTCGGGCTGTTCGGAGTGGGACAGGCCTTCGAGTACCTGCTGTCGAAGTCCTACTCCAGCGACCTCGCCGAGCTTCGCACCCTCGGAACCGCCATCCACCAGGAGCTCGACACGCTGATCCCGTCGTTCGTGAAGCGGGCGCAGCCGAGCCCGTACCTCTCCGAGACCTTCGACCAGACCCGGGCGCTGGCCGCGGAGGCGGTGACCGAGCCGGTGCGGGAGGCGCCGGCCGTGACGCTGGTGGACTACGACGAGCAGGCGGAAGAACGGATCATCGCCGCCGTCCTCTACCCTCACACGACGCACCCGCTGTCGCAGTTGAGGGAGCTGGCGGCGCGGCTGCCGGACGAGCGCCGGCAGGAAGTGCTGGACACGTACATGAAGGGCCGGCGGCACCGGCGCGAAAAGCCCGGCCGCGCGCTGGAGCAGGTCTATTACACCTTCGACATTATCGGCAACTTGGGCGCCTACCGCGATCTGCAAAGGCATCGCCTGCTCAGCCAGGAACGGCAGGACTTCACCACCGCCCACGGCTACGACACGCCGCCGGAGATCGTGGCGGCGGGGTTCGGCGAAGACTTCCGTCGCTGCATGGAGCGCGCGGCCGAGGTCCACCAACGGATCCGGGCGGACCATCCGCGGGAGGCCCAGTACGTGGTCCCCTTCGCCTACCGGACCCGATGGTACATGAAGATGAATCTGCGGGAGGCGGTGCACATCGGCGAGTTGCGGACCATGCCGCAAGGCCATCCCGACTACCGCACCATCACGCAGGAGATGTGGCGCCGGATCGGCGCGGTGCACCCCAGGCTGGCGAGCTACGCCAAGTTCATCGACTGGAAGACCTACCGCCTGGGGCGGCTCGCTTCCGAGCTTCGCACCGAGTTCAAGAAATCGGACCGCCCGTGAGGGGGGCTTCAAGTCCGCCCGCGCACGGCGCGATGCGGGCGCGGGCTTGGGGCCGGCTCCCTACGCGGCTTCGGCCGGGGCGTTGGCGCGCGCCCTGACCTTGCGTTCCTTCCATTCCACAAGGCCCCGGCGCAGGTAGCTGGGCTCGATGCCCAGAACGCCACAAACGGACTCGAAGCTGAGGAAACGCTCGTCGTCCGTGGCGAAGATCCATTCCTCCGCGTCCCGGTAGGCTGCCTGCTTCTTGGCGGTCCGGGCGAACAGGTTCTTTCGGTAACATGCGAGGCCATCCTCGAGGATGGCGAGCAGCAAGTGCTTCTCGGGCTCGAGGGGCGTCTTCCGCTGGACCGTGTCCGCATACTGGTCGACGTCCACGCCGTCGGCGTCAAACAGCGTCACGGCATCGAAAGCATCGGCCGTTCCGCGCTCTTCCGCCGCGTTGCCGGACTCCCGGCCCCCGGCGGCAACCTCCGTGACTTTCGTTTCTTCCCTCATCGTTGGTACCGTCCGTTCTATTAGACCGCGACCGGTTCCCTATCCAACGCTCTATTCCCTTTTTCCTAATGAAAAATGTAAGGATCTCGCCCTACCCTGTCAAGCCGTTTTTCCGAGAGTTGATAAAATATCAATCACATTTCTCGAAGGATTATTCTCATTTAGCGATGAATAGTGCCTGACGCCGTTTGGTCATCGCGGTTGCGCTTCCCGCCACGCACCAGTAAACCTTCTCGTTATCGTGTCCCGAAAGCTCTTCTACGGCTGGTACATCGTCGGCGTCGGCTTCATCTGCTACCTGACCTCTTCCTTTGCGCTGTCCAGCACCCTCAGCGTGTTCATGAAACCGCTCACCGCGGAGTTCGCCGTCTCCCGCGGCATCTTCTCGTTCATCCGTAGCGGCGAGGTCATGTTCTCCTCGGTGATCGCGTTCCTGGTGGGCCCCCTCATCGACCGCTACGGCGCCCGCTGGCTCATCGTCACAGGCGCCCTGGTGGCGGGGACCGGATACATCCTGCTGAGCCAGGCCCAGGAGTTCTGGCAGTTCATGGTCGTCCGCTGGCTGCCGGTCACCGTGGGCGATACCCTCATGGGCTACATGGTGATCAACGTGATGATCTCGCGTTGGTTCATCCAAAAGCGGGGCCGCGCCATCTCCATCGCCAACATGGGCAACGGCATCGCCAAGGCCGGCATCCCGCTGGTGGCCGTGTGGCTCTTCGTACTGGTGGGATGGCGCAACACCTGGATGGTGTTCGGCGTGCTGACCCTGGCCATGGTGGTGCTGCCGGCCTTCCTGCTGGTGCGGCGCAGCCCGGAAGACATGGGGCTTCAGCCGGACGGCGCGCTGGCGCCACCAGAATCCGCCCCCGGTGGGAGTCCGCGACCGGAAACCCTCGAGGCGCACACCGCCGATGTCCAATGGACCCGGGGTGAGGCCGTCCGGACCAGCACGTTCTGGCTGCTGGTCATCACCTACGGCACCGTCACGTTCGGAATCATCGGGCTGAACCTGCACATCCATCCCTACATTACGGACATCGGATACTCTCCCGAGATCGCCTCCACGGTCATGGGGATGATGGCGCTGACGCAGACGGTCGGAAACGTTGTCTGGGGCGTGGTCGGCGAACGTATCGACGTGCGCAAGGCGGCCGCCGCCCAGTTCCTCCTCCAGGCATGCGGCCTGTCACTGGCCCTCGCGGTCACCGGCCTCGCACCGGTCTCCCTGGGATTCCTCATCTACGGATTCGGGCTGGGCGGGATCCTGGTGATTCGAGAGCTGCTCTGGGCCAACTACTTCGGCCGCATCTCCCTGGGCCGCGTGCGCAATCTGGGTATCATGATCACGCGCACGGGCACGACGGTGGGTCCGCCCTTCTTCGGCTTTTTCCACGACTACACCGGCAGCTATTTCCTGTCGTTCGGTGTTTTCATCGCCGCGCTGCTGCTGTCGGCGTTGCTGGTCCTCGCCGTCCGTCCGCCCCGCAAGGCGGCCCCCGAGACAGGACACTAAGGCCGCGACACCGCCATGGCGCACCAGTCCAACCAGCCTTGGGTCATCGCCGGAGCCGCTTCCCTGACCTTCGGGTTCATTCGCGGCCTGCACACTTCCTTCGGCGTCTTCTTCGTGGCGCTCCTGGACACCTTTCACTGGAGCCGCGGAGTCACCGCCGGGCTTCAGACCGCGAACCTGGTAACCGACGCCCTCGTATCGCCCTTCGTCGGACGGCTCACCGACCGCCTGGGGCCGCGGCGGGTGGTGGTGGCGGGCAGCGTCGTCCTGGCCGCCGGCCTGCTCCTGTGCAGCCGGGTCGGCACCGCGTGGGAGCTCTATCTCTATTTCGGAGTGGTGGGGTCGCTGGGGTTCGCCACCGCCGGCGTGATCCCCCACGTCGTCGTGGTGTCGGAGTGGTTCCCCACCCGGCGGGGCCTCGTCCTGGGCATCGTCTACGGGGCGGTGGGCGTGGGCACACTGGTCCTTTCGCCGCTGAGCCAGTGGCTGATCTCCCTGTGGGGCTGGCCGCGGGTATTCCAGGCGCTGGCGGCGGTGATCCTCATCCTGATCATACCGCTGGTGTTGAGCACCTACCGTCCCAGCCCGGCCAGTTCGCGAGAGCCGTCGGGCACCGCTACCGGCGCCGCGAGGGCCGGCGAGTGGTCGACTTCCCTGGCCTTGAGGAGCCTGCAATTCTGGAGCCTGTTCGTCTCGCGGATGCTGGGCTCCATCGGGACCATGCTGATCGTCACCCACCAGGTCGCCCACGTCGTGGATATCGGCTACAGCCACATCTGGGCCGCCGGGGTCTTCGGTGTCATGGCGTTCGTCAGCGCCGGGGGACGCGTGGCCTTCGGCTACCTGGCGGACGCCCTCACCAAGACCGCCGCCTACACCCTCAACATCGCCTGCGCGGCCGTCGGCGTCCTGGCCCTCACCCTGGCCACGGACACCTCGAACCCCTGGCTGCTCTACGTCTACGTCGGCGGCTTCGGCATCGCCTTCGGCTCACGCGCCGTCATCCTGTCGGCCATCACCGCGGACATCTTCGCGGGCCGAGGCTTCGGGACCATCTTCGGGTTCTCCGTGATGAGCGTGGGCGTCGGCGGCGGCCTCGGGGCCTGGATGGGCGGCGCGTTGCACGATCTCACCGGCGACTACTATGTGTCGTTCACCGTGGCCAACTCGCTGTTGCTGATCTCGGTGCTGGCGGTGTGGGTTACGGGGCTCGACTGGATGCGCCGCTTCGACCAGCGGCTGTGGCCCTAGTGTCCTGTCCGGACAAAGATTGACTCCTACGGGGTCATTGCCTAGTTTTATTGTTCTTCCTGAAGGAACCGAGCCCGCGCTCGCCGCACCCGTTCGCAGAGAAGAAGATCATGAGCCAAATCCACCCCGGGTTGCTGGACCGCCGTGACCCCTGACTCCACCCACCGTCCCAGGACGCCGCGGGTCTTCTATGGCTGGTACATCGTCGGCGCGGCCTTCCTGGCCAACATCTCCTGCGCCTTCTTCCTTTCCAGCACGCTCAGCGTCCTTCTGAAACCCATCACCGCCGATCTCCGCGTGTCCAGGGGCATCTTCTCGCTGCTGCGGTCGGGCGAGCATCTCCTTTACGCCCTCATGGCGCCCTGGGTAGGGGCCAAGCTGGACCAGTACGGACCGCGCCGCATGATGGTCACCGGGGCCGTCCTCTCGGCCGTCGGCTTTCTGCTGCTGGGGCACGTGCAATCCTTCCTGGAGTTCGCTTCCGTGCGCGCCACCGTGATGGCCGTCGGCCATGCCCTGGTCTGCTACTTCGTCGTGAACGTCACGGTGGCCCGGTGGTTCGTCCGGAAGCGGGGGCGGGCGGTGGCCCTTTCCCATCTGGGGCACGGCATCGCCAAGGTGACCATCTCCCTGGTGGTGGCGTGGCTGCTGACGTTCATCGGGTGGCGCCAGGTGTGGACACTGTTCGGCGTGCTGGTGATCGTGCTCGCGGTCGTCCCGGTGGCCATCTTCATGCGGCGGAGCCCGGAAGACATGGGGCTTCATCCCGACGGCGTCGCCCTGGACGAGCCGCTGGAGGCCGGGGGCCGGACCCGGGGACGCGGAGGGAGCCCGGAGGACACGCTGGAGCCGGAAGTGCACTGGAGCCGAAAGGACGTCCGCCGCACCTCCACCTTCTGGCTCATCGTGCTGGTTTTCGGCATGGTGGACATCGGCGTCACCGGCCTCAACCTCCACGTAGTCTCCTACGTGTCGGACCTTGGATTCACCCTGGTGCAGGCCGCTTTCGTCATGACCGTCATCGCCGGGACGCAAACCGCCTCGGGGCTCTTGTGGGGGTTCGTCGGCGAGCGCATCAGCGTGCGCAAGATCATCTCGTTCCTGTTTCTGATGGAGGCCGCCGGCCTGTACGTGGCGGCCAACGCCCACGAACTCTGGACCATCTACCTCGGCTTCTTCTTCTATGGCCTGGGGCTGGGCGGCGTGCAGGTGCTGGAAGAGGTGATGTGGGCGAACTACTTCGGCCGGATATCGCTCGGCACGGTGCGCGGCGCCTCGCTGCAGATCGTGCTGCTCTGCGGCGTCTGCGGTCCGCCGTTCTTCGGTTTCGTGAACGACTACACCGGTTCGTATACGATCTCCTTCTACATGTTCATGACCATGCTGCTGATTTCATCCGCGCTGACCCTGACGATACGGCGGCCGCGCCACCCGGCAGGGCTTGAAACAGCGCGGTAATCATCCGGCGAATCGAAGGAATGCAGAACTCCGCAAGACCCAGGCTGTTCTACGGCTGGTACATCGTCGCCACCGGTTTCGTGGTGCAGCTCGCCTGCCCCTTCTACCTTTCCAGCACTCTGGGCGTGTTGCTCAAGTCGATCACCGCCGACCTCGGCGTCTCCCGGGGGACCTTCTCGCTGATGCGGTCGCTGGAGCTGGTGGCCTACGCGGCCGTATCGCCCTGGGTGGGTTCTCTGCTGGACCGTTACGGCGCCCGCCGCCTCATGGTCATCGGGGCGCTCATCTCCATCGTCGGCTTCCTGCTGCTGGGATACGCCCGGAGCTTCTGGGAATTCACCGCGCTACGGGTGGGGCCGGTGTCCATCGGCCACGCGCTGGTGTGCTACTTCGTGGTCAACGTCACCGTCTCCCGCTGGTTCGTGAAGAAGCGCGGCCGGGCGGTAGCCATCGCCCACTTGGGTCAAGGCATCTCCAAGACCACCATTTCGGTAGTGGCGGCCTACCTACTCACCGCCATCGGCTGGCGCCGCGTCTGGATGCTGGCCGGGGGCCTGGTGGTGGTGCTGATACTGATCCCGGCGGCGGTGTTCATGCGCCGGAGCCCCGAGGACATGGGGCTCCACCCGGACGGCGCGCCCGGGCCCTACGGAGCGCAGCCCGACTCGAATGCCGGCACTTCCCGCCGCGTCCCGGTGTCGGCCGACATCACGTGGACCCGCGGGGAAGCGGTGCGCACCTCCACCTTCTGGCTGATCACGCTCATCTTCAGCACCGTCGACCTCGGCATCGCCGGCTTCAACCTGCACGTGTTCTCGTACATCTCCGACATGGGCTACTCCAACGCCCAGGCGGGGATCGTGGTGATGGTCCTGGCCGGAACCCAGCTCGGCTCGGGCCTGTTGCTGGGTTTCATCAGCGAGCGCATGAGCGTGCGCAAGGCAACGGCATTGAGCTTCGTGATTCAGGCGGCGGGACTCGTCACCGCCATGCAGACCGGCGGACTGACGGGGCTCTACGCGGCCTTCTTCCTCTACGGCTTCGGCCTAGGCGGCGCCCAGGTCCTCCAGGAAGTAATGTGGGCGAACTACTTCGGCCGGCTGTCCCTCGGCACCGTGCGGGGCCTCAGCGTGCCGATCCTGCTGCTCTTCGCCGCCGCCGGCGCGCCCTTCTTCGGCTACCTCTACGACTACACCGGCAGCTACGACCTGTCCCTGACCCTCTTCATCGCCGTCCAGATCGTGTGCGCGGGACTGACCCTGCTCATCAGGCGCCCGGTAAAGCCGGGTACCTCCCCGAAATCGTTGGAGGCGCCCTGAGCGCTAGCGAACCGGCAACAGTGGAAATTTGCGGTGTCTTGTTAAATTCGGGCTCCGAGCCGCCGATCCTATCTGTGTGGGCGGTCTCGTCCACGGAGGTGCATGAGTGCGGTGAAGGGCAGTGAGCAGCCAGACTCCAAGGAGATTCTCGTGTGGTTTGAGTTCATGAGCGCGTGTCGGGTGTTGGAAGGCGACCGGGACGGACTCGACAGGTACGTTCGGACCGCTCGAACAGTGTTGGCGACCGCTGTTATCACGTCCGGCAAGTGGATCGTAGGCTCCGTGCAGGACATCCTCTTTCAGGGGCAGGCATACCAGGACTCTCTGTTCGAGGTTCTGATGTTTCCCTGTCTGCTGTTCGTGATTTTGGCCTCCATCCAAGAGGGCAAATTGCGGACGGGGTTCGTGCGGAGACGCTACGCATGGCTCCCTGTCCTAGGGTTCGTGGTGCTCCTCGGTGAGGCCGTCACCCTGTCCGGGTGGTGGGACCTTGGCCCGACCCTGGGGTGGTGGCGTTCGGGACTCCTCGTAGTCGTGGCAGCGACCATCGCGATGTGGGCCACCGAAAGGACGGTTCTGTTTCTCCGCTCCGTTCCCTCAAATTGATTGCCTCCTTCCACGAGCCGAAAAAACAGCGGTCACTCGCTTCGGGCCTAAAGTTCGGTCGCTGACCAGCGATTTGTATGGTGTAGGCGCTTACAGGGCACAGAAGTGAAGTACCAACGCAAGGAGGAACAAGTATGTACGCCATTGAATCTGCTTTCGACAACAGCGCAGCTGCCATCCCTTGGATGCTCGGCCCGGAAGACAACGACCTCGACCTGGAGATCCACGGATGTGGATGTGGGTGTGACGGTGGCTGCGGATGCGGATGCGGGTGTAGTTGCAGTTGTTCGTGCTCGTGCGACGACACCGGCGCGAACGACGACTCCGCACCCGACGACAACAGTTCCGACGACGGGAATTCGGCCAACCTGGGCTTTGACGAATCGGCGTCCGACTCGGCCAAAGAGTGCGCCGCAGACGTGGGCAAAGGCGTTGTCGAGGACACGTTCGAAACGATAGTCGCAACGATCGTTGGAGGATACGTCGGTGGGCCACCTGTTGCCGCGGGGGCGGCGGCGGTGTCCATCGTCGATGATGCGGCCGACGCCGCGAAGAAGAGCGATGCGTGCCAGGCAACCGTTGAAGCAGCTGCAAACAACGAAACCTTCGTTCAGGCGACGCACACGTACTTTGCCGTGGGCAACTGATTGACGGTCATCGGCTTCGTCCTGCGGCAAGGCTCTGGACGACCCCGACTGCCACCATCAGCTTGGCAAAGGCCGGTAGCAAGCAGAAAAACGGAGGGAAACGCCGGTAGTCACACCGAGCGTTTCCCTCCTCGGGATGACTATCTCCTGGGTTGCTGGGTCCGACCCGGGTGTCGCTCCATCTTCAGGGGCTACGGCGAGTAGGTCTTGCCCTTGCGGTCGGTGATGAACAGCTCGGAGGGGAGTTCGGTGCCGATGCCCTTCTTGCGAGCGGCCTCGTAGAGGATGCGAGCGGTGGCGGCGAACTGGATGCCCATGCCGGTGTTGTTCTTGAAGACGATGATCTCGTCGTCGTTCTCGCGGCCGCGGCACTGGCCGGTGAGGAGCTCGCCCAGCTCGTGCAGGTCCTCCTCCTTGATGAGGCCGCGCTCGATGCGGGGAAACAGCTCGGCCTGCTTGTCGAGAAAGACCTGCCTGCGAAAACCCACCACGATCAGGCCTGCGCGCTCGATCACGGCGTCGTCGAGCTCGTGGCGCGACAAGTAGCTGTCCCCGCCCACGATGCTGTTGACGAAGGCGCCCTTCTCGAGCCACTCGCCGTTGATGACGGGGTCCACGGTGTTGGTGGCGGCGGTGACGATGTCGCTGCCGCGCACGGCTTCTTCCGCGGAATGGACCGGCACGATCTCCACTCCCGCCTTCTCGGTCATCTCCTCGGCGAAGCGCTCGCGGTTGGCGCGGGTGGGGCTGAACACCTTGACCTTGTCGAGCTCGCGCACGGCGCAGGCCGCCAGGAGCTGCGTCTTGGCCTGCTCTCCGGAGCCCACCAACCCCATCACCCGGGCGTCCGCTCGGGCCAGGTGCTTGGCAGCCACCCCGCTGGTGGCGCCGACGCGGAAGATGGAGATGAAGTGGTCGTCCATGATGGACAGCAGCGAGCAGTTCTCCATGTCGAACAGGAAGACGAGGCCTACGTAGTCGCCGGGGTAGATGCGTCTCTTGGTGCCGGCCACTTCCTCTTCGTCCGAGAAGGTGGAGTCGATCCGGAGGCCCATGGACTTCATACCCGGCACGAGGCCCATGATGTTGTTGAAGTAGTACTGGAAGCCGGGTTTCTTGCCCGGCGCCTGCACCCGGATGCGGGCGCGAGGCGAGTTCACCGCGCTGCCCTCGCCCATCTCCCGGTAGGCCTGTTCGATGGCGTCGATCTCGTCCGCCATGGGGACGAGGTCTTCGAGTTGTTCATTCTTGAGTACCAGGACCATTCATCTTCCTCCGAGATGTTTCTGAAGGCCCGCCGCCGCCCCACCCATGGATTCCGGCTTTCGCCGGAATGACGGTGTGCAGGACACTAGCCGTCGGCCGCGCGTACCCGGCACAGGGACGACCGGTGCGGCAGCGAGCCGCTGATGGGGTCCCGGTGCTCCGCGTCCACGAGCCCGTTGGGGTTGGCGCCGAGCCCGCTGAAGGGATCGTACCCGGGAAGCTCAAGCTCCCGGCAGGGCTGCCACCACCCGTGCTGCACGCACACCACGCCGGGAATGATCCGGGCGGTGAGGTTCGCCCGCACCTTGACCGCGCCCTTGGGGCTCTCCACGATCATCCATTGCTTGTGCTCGATGCCCTGCTCTCGGGCCGTGTCCGGGTGGAGTTCGGCGGTGGGGTCCTGCGCGGCCTTGCGAAGGCTGGGCAGGGCCCGGTGCTGGCTGTGGATGAAGGTCGTGAACTTGGCGTTGGTCAGGACCAAGGGATACTCCGCGGCGACATCCGGCCGGCTCTCGGGGCTGACGGCCGGCTCCTCGTATTCCGGCAACGGCGGGAACCCGTGCCGCGCGAGCCGGTGCGAGTAGATCTCCACCTTGCCGGACGGGTTGCTGAAACCCTTCGGCCTGCCCTCGTCGTCGGTGTCGGCGTACTTCCGGTAACGCCGCGGGCTCTCCAGGGTCACGCCGCCCGGTTGTGCCCGGATCTCGTCCAGGGTCATGCCCGTGGGCTCCAACTGGTAGGCAAAGGCCGCATCCACGTCGCCGCCCCAGAAATCGTCGGCGAAGCCCATGCGCTTGGCCAACTCGAACACCACCCAGGTGTCCGAGCGCCGCTCCGCCAGCGGCTCCACGGCGCGCCGCCGGAACTGGACGTGGGTGCGGGCATCCACCCGGTGGCGGAACCCGCCGGCGAGGTGGTCCATCTCCAGGAAGCTCGTGGCCGGCAGCACGTAGTCGCAGAGCTGGGCCGTGGGGGTCATGAACAGTTCGGTGGCCACTCCCAGGTCCAGGGCGCAGAGGGCTTCGCGGCCGCGTCCGGTGTCGCCGTTGGAAAGCACCGTGTTGGAGCCCAGGTTGATCAGGGCGCGGACCGGATAGGGCCGGTTTTCCAGGATGGCGCCGTAGACGTCGTGGGCCGCGCACGCGCCTACGGTCGACGGCGGACCCAGCGGTTTCTCGTCGCGGCCGATACGTTTGACCGCCGCCTCGGCGGGAAGGAACTCCTTGCCGTCCACCCCGCGCAGCGGCGCCATGGGCAGCATCAGGTTGCCGCCCGGCGCATCGATGTCTCCCAGCAACGCGTACAGGATGGAAATGGCCCGGCTCGTCTGGCTGGCGTTGGTATGCTGACCCACGCCGTTCCACATGAACATGCTGACGGGCCGGTTGCCGCCGAGGATGCGGGCCGCTTCGCGGACCTTGTCCGCGGGGACACGGGTGACGCTCTCGGACCGTTCCGGGGCGTGGGACGAAGCCAGCCGCGCCAGCGCGGCGAACGCGGGCTCACACGAGATTGTGCCGCCGCTGTTCGCTGACACGCTAAAGCTTCCCAGCAGCGCCGGCCGCATGTCGGCCGCGTCGCTGGTGCCAGCGTGGGAGCCGTCGCTCACGGCCGCCCTGTTGGCAGCCGCCGGCTGGAGGCCGTCCGCGTCGAAGGCTTTGGCCCCTGGATCGTACACCACCGCCCGCTCCGAGGCTTCGTCCCATATCAGGTAGCGCTCGGCACTGCCCCCGGCAGCCACGTCCGCCTCGGTCAGCGGCTCTCCGGTGTCCGTGCGCAGCAAAAACGGGCCGTTGGTCCAGTCGCGCACGAAGGCCTCGTCGTAGAGTCCCTCCTCGATCATGACGTGGACGAGTGCCAGGGCCAGCGCCCCGTCAGAGCCGGGGCGCACCTGGAGCAGCACATCGGCCTGGCTGCCGATGCCGATCTTGCGCGGGTCCACCACCACGGTCTTCATGCCGCGCTTGCGCGCCGTGACGATGTCCTGGGCCAGCATCAACTGCGTGGAGCTCGGGTTGTGCCCCCACAGAAGGAAAGCGCCGCTGTGAAGCACGTCCGGGGACGGCTGCGGCACGCCGAACGTGTAACTGAAGACGGTGTCCTTGTGCCAGTTGCAGACGTGGGTGGTGGAGACCGAGTTGGGGCTGCCGATGCGGTTCAGGAGGCGCGTCGACCACTGGTTGACGTCGTCCACCGAGGTGCCGCTGGCGGTGCCCCTCGCCATGGCGATGGCCTCGGCGCCGTAGCGCTCCCGGATGCTCAGCAGGCGCGCGGCGATATCATCCAACGCCTCGTCCCAGTCGACCCGTTCCCAGCCCGGGTCCGCCGAGCCCTTGGGGTTCGTACGGCGCAACGGGTAGTCCAGGCGCTCGCCGTTGTAGACCAGCTCCGGGGCGGCCTTGCCCTTCACGCAGATGGCGCCGCCGTTGGGATGGTCGTGGTCCGCGTCGAGCTGCGTCACCCGGCCGTCCTCCACCGTGGCAACGGTGGCGCAGTGGGCGGTGCACAGCACGCAGTAGCCCCGCACCTTCTCGATTTGTGGTTCCGTCATCATGTCCGTGACCGTCTCCTGAGTTCCGGCCCCGCAGATCGTGATTCCCGCGCCCTTTCCGTCATTCCCGCGAAAGCGGGAATCCAGGGGTGGAGGAGGAGTGCCACAGCTGAGCGACCCCGCCCCGCCTGGATTCCCGCTTTCGCGGGAATGACGGAAAGAAGGCTCCTAGTCGCGGTTGGGGACGCCGACGAAGCCGTCGCCGCAGCCCGCCTCGTGGGCCGCCCAGCCGCCGGCGACGCGACCGCTGAAGATGGACGGCCCGAGCATCGTACCTTCGAGGCCCGCGCGGCCGTTGATGTGCCCTCCGGCCATGCCCGCCACCTCGCCCGCCGCGTAGAGACCCGGAATCGGCTCGAAGTGCTTGTTCAGGACCCGGCAGCGTATGTCGGTCTTGACCCCGCCGAAGTTCTTGCGCGCCAGCGGGAAGATCTGAATGGCATAGTAAGGCGCGGTGTCGAACTTCTTGGAGAGCTTGAGCGGCTTGCCGAACTCGGGATCCTTGTCCAGCCCCTGCTCGCACGCCTGGTTGTAGCGTTCGACGGTGTCGAGGAAGGCCGGAACGTCGACCTCCATGGCTCTGCCCAGCTCCTCCAGCGAGTCGGCCTTCTTGATGAACGGGGAATTGTCCAGCAGCTCCTGGACCTTGTCCCGGTCAACCTTGTCACCGGCGCGGTAGTAGGGGTCTGCAATCTCCACCTTGGCGACGATGGGCGTATCCACCACCGCCCACGCGTGGCGCGGCTCCTGGGCCATCAGCGCGGGCGTGGCCGAGTTGCCCCCGGACAGGGACTCGTTGTGGAAGCGCCGGCCCTGCTGGTTGATCCAGATGTAGCCCGGCGCCTGCCGGAAGACCAAGCCGCGCCGCCCGCTCGGGTCGCGGTAGTCCGGGGTGGCGTAGACGTAGAACCAGATGTGGTCCATATGGGTCAGGTAGCCGCCGGCCTGCCGCACCAGGCGATGCCCGGTGCCCGTGGAGCCGCGGCCGGAACCTTCCATGATCCGTTCGCCCTTGAGCCCGGGGTTGGCCTCGAGCACCATGTCGAGGTTCGAGTTGAAGCCGCCGGTGGCCACGACCACCACCTTGCTTTCCACGTCCACAGTCTCGCCCGTGGCCGCGTCCTTTGCCAGGAAGCCTGTGACGCGTCCGTTCTCCTTCTTGAGCTCCGTAACCTCCGTGTTGGCCACGATCTCGCCGCCGCGCTCGCGGAACGCCTCGATGAGATGGGTCATCAGGCCCAGGCCGCTGCTTTGAGAGCGGGTCCAGCGAATGACCGTGTTGCCCTCCTGCTGCTTCATGTCCACCCACTTGACGCCCATGCGCTCCGCCCAGAAGTAGAGGTCGTGAAGCGAGTGCTCGATGTAGTAGCGCGCCCAGACCTCGTCCACCGAGGGGCCGCCCCACTTGACCCAGTCGTTGAACGCCAGATCCGGCGTGTCGATGATGCCGTTCTCCTTCTGGATCGGCGTGCCCACGATCAGGCAGCCGCCGCCCGAAATGATGGCGGCGCCGCCCAGATCCGGCGCTTTCTCGAAGGCGATGGCGCCGGCTCCGGCGTCGCGGGCCTCGATGCCCGCGGCGATGCCGGCCCCGCCGGAGCCGATGATGGCGATGTCGGTGGTGTAACGCTTGACCTGAGACATGTGGCTTGACCCCCCTGAAGGCGCGATTGCGGATTAACGTACTCCGTAGCGCCTTGGGCGGTCAAGCAGCCGCGTACGGACAAGAACCTCCATCGTTTCCGCCCGGGCATCCGTCCCGACGGCACGCTCATGGGCCAGGTCGCGCTCACAGGAGCCCTTCCCGGCTGAAGCTGAAGAAGCGGTCGTGGCCTACCACCACGTGGTCGTGGACGCGCACTCCCAGAACCTCGCCCACCTGCCTGAGACGGTGGGTGAGATCCACGTCCTCGCGGCTGGGGGTCGGGTCGCCGCTCGGGTGGTTGTGGACGAAGATGACCCCGGCCGCGGACTCGCGGATGACCGGGTTGAAGACCTCCCGGGGATGGACGACCGAGGCCGTGAGGGACCCCTCGGAGATCTTGACTTCCCGGATCTTGCGGTTCCGGTTGGTCAGGAGGACGACGTAGAACGACTCGCGCTTGGCGTTGATGCAGCGGGGCCGGAAATGGCGGAAGACCTCCTCCGGAGAGCTCAGCAACTGGCCGGCCTCGCACCGGATATCTTCCCGGCGTCGGCCCAGCTCCAGGCACGCCTTGATACGCGCGGCCTTGGCCCGGCCCACGCCCTTCAGGTTCGTCAACTCGGCGATGGAGGCGTCATCGATGCCGCTCAGGCCGTCGAACCGCATCAACAGCATCCGCGCGTGATCCAGCGCGTTCTGGTGCTCGCCGGCGCTGCCGGTGCCCAGCAGGATCGCCAGGAGCTCCGTCTCCGTGAGGTGCTCCGCACCTCTATCGAGAAGCTTCTCCCGCGGACGGTCCTCCAAGGGCCATTGATTGATTGGCGTCGCCATGAGCCCAGACTAGTAGGAATCCGTTCGAGTAATACAGGCTGAATACTCGGACAGGACACTAGGAATAAGTTCGCCACTTTCCGGACGAACTTTAGCCTGGGCGACAAGACAACTGGCGGGGTGCGGCCAGCCTACTCCCGGTCGAAGGCGCCGCTCTTGCCGCCGCTCTTGTGCACGAGGCGGGTCTCGCCGACGGTCATTTCCCGGTCCACGGCCTTGCACATGTCGTAGATGGTGAGGCCCGCCACGGACACCGCGGTGAGCGCCTCCATCTCGACGCCGGTCTGTCCGGCGATCCGGACGGTGGCCTCGATCTCGACCGACGGCGGTTCTTGCCTGGGGGTAAGTTGGACCTCCACGCCGCTGATGTTGAGCGGATGGCACATGGGAATGAGCTCGGAGGTCTTCTTGGCGGCCATGATGCCGGCGATGCGCGCCACCGCGAGGACGTCCCCCTTGGGGATCTGCCCCTCGGCAATGGCCGCGAGGGTTTCCGCGCGCATGGTCACCACGCCCCGGGCCACGGCGACCCGTCGGGTCACGTCCTTGGCGGTGACGTCCACCATCCTGACTCGCCCCTGCTCATCGACGTGGGACAACTTGGCCATCATGGGTCCTCCGAACCGTCCGGCGGTCAGTGTATCGCCCGGAGCCGCGAAAGCAAGCCGCCGCCGCCATCCCGATCTACAAGGGAGACGGCCCGTATGGTATGAACGCAATCATGGCAGACCAGACTCACTATCGCGTCATCATCCTCGGCTCGGGGGCGGCCGGGCTCACCGCCGCCCTCTACACGGCCCGGGCCAACCTGGAGCCGCTGGTGGTGGAAGGTTCCCAGCCCGGCGGCCAGCTCACCATCACCACCGACGTCGAAAACTACCCCGGCTTCCCGGAAGGCATCATGGGGCCGGACATGATGGACCAGTTCCGCAAGCAGGCGGAACGCTTCGGCACCAGGATCGTCTTCGGAGACGTTACCAATGTCGACCTCGGCACGCGACCCATCGCGCTCACGGCGGGCAAGGACCGCTACACCTGCGACGCCCTGATCATCGCCACCGGCGCCACCGCCAAGCTGCTGGGCCTCGAAGCCGAGAACCGCTTCATGGGACACGGGGTCTCCGCCTGCGCCACCTGCGACGGCTTCTTCTTCAAGGACAAGGAGCTCATCGTCGTGGGCGGCGGCGACACCGCCATGGAGGAAGCCACGTTCCTCACCAAGTTCGCCAGCAAGGTCTCCATCGTGCACCGCCGCGACCAACTCCGGGCCTCCAAGATCATGCAGGACCGCGCCCGGGCCAATTCCAGGATCGATTTCATCTGGGACACCACGGTGGAGGACATCCACGGCGACCCCCAGGACGGAGGCGTCACCGGCGTCACGCTGAAGAACATCAAGACCGGCAAGGACGAGAGCTTCGCCTGCGACGGCGTGTTCATCGCCATCGGCCACCAGCCCAACTCCCAGCTCTTCGAAGGCGTTCTGGCGATGGACGAGCTGGGCTACATCAAGACCCACGACGGCACCAAGACCACTCTCGACGGCGTCTTCGCCTGCGGCGACGTTCAGGACCGCATCTACCGCCAGGCCGTCACCGCCGCCGGCAGCGGTTGCATGGCCGCCATCGACGCGGAGCGGTATCTCACCGAGCTGGAAAGCGGCGGCTGACTTGACGGTCACTAGCGGCCCAGCCGGCGCCATACACAGTTGTGGACGATGAGCAGCGATTCGCCTTGCCGGACCGCGTAGGTACAAGTCGCCTCGATGCCCGCGAATTCCCCGTCAGCGCCGATCATCCGCAGTCGGCCTTCGCCCCGGTGCAGGACGCCGCTGTCACGGTACGCATGACCATAGAGAATCCCATCCGGAAACCGTAGTTCGACCAGAGCGTCCAGACGGAAGCTGTCGCCCTCGCCCTGCCGGACGTTCACGAAACCAGCCACCGTGCCGGAGTGTCCTTTCACGAAAGGCGCGCCGTCGCTTGTGCCGACGTCGACACCGCAATGGAGTCTTCCGGCGGTGGTATCTCCCACGGTGGCGTAGTCCTCGCTGCACTTAGCCTCGAGTGTGAAGGAACCGGATGCATGGGCGCCGCAGGATGCAACGATCGAAGCCAGGATCAACACAAGAAGGGTGAAAAGCCGCAAATTCACGACGAGATCCTCCGCTTTTCATGCGATGACCAGCCTTGAGCACTGGTTCATCACGATATGTGGTGTGTGTCGGTCGCGTCGTCGGGCCGACCCTCATGCCTGCACCGCCCGCACCGGGATCCCCCGCTCCGTTAGATACCGCTTGCACTCGCCGATGGTGTACTCGCCGTAGTGGAAGATGGAGGCGGCCAGGGCGGCGCTGGCGTGGCCTTCGGCAAAGCCGTCGTGGATGTGTTCGGGATTGCCGACCCCGCCCGATGCGATGACCGGTATCGTGACGCGGTCGGAGATGGCGCGGGTCAGGGGCAGGTCGTAGCCGTCCTTGGTGCCGTCGCGGTCCATGCTGGTGAGGAGGATCTCGCCGGCGCCGTACTCGGCCATGCGTTCGGCCCAGTCGCACGCATCGATGCCGGTGGGCTTGCGGCCGCCGTGAGTGAAGACCTCCCAGTGGTCCTCGACCTGCTTGGCGTCGATGGCCACCACGATGCACTGGCTGCCGAAGGTCTCCGCCGCTTCCCGCACGAACTCGGGGCGCGCCACCGCCGCGGTGTTGATGGAGACCTTGTCGGCGCCGGCCTTGAGCAGCCTGCGGATATCGGCGTTCTCCCGGATCCCGCCGCCAACGGTGAGCGGCATGAAGATCTCGTCGGCGGTCCGCGCCACCACATCCAGGATAATGCCGCGCTGCTCGTGGGAGGCGGTGATGTCGAGAAAGCAGAGCTCGTCGGCCCCGGCCGCGTCATAGGCCCGGGCCACTTCCACCGGGTCGCCGGCGTCACGGATGTCCACGAAGCGGATACCCTTCACCACCCGGCCCGCATCGACGTCGAGACATGGGATGATGCGCTTAGTGAGCATCGTCCCCTCGCGCCACCGCCAAGGCTTCGCCAAGTGAAAAGGCCCCGTTGTAGAGCGCACGCCCCACGATGACCCCCTCGATGCCCTCGCTCCCCAAGCCCGCCAGAGTGCGGATGTCGTCCAGCGAGCCGACCCCGCCGGATGCGATCACCGGAATGCCCACCGATCGAGCGACCCGGACGGTCTGCTCGGTGTTCACGCCCGATCCCGTGCCGTCGCGGCTGATGTCGGTGTAGATGATCCGCGCGGCACCGTCCTCCTCGCACCGTTGCGCCAGCTCCATCGCATCCATGGCGGTGTCGTCGCGCCAGCCCCGCACCACCACCTTCCCGTCCCGCGCGTCGATGCCCACCACCACCCGGCCGGGGAACCGTCCGCAAGCCGCCCGCAGAAAATCCTGGTCCTCGTACGCCTTGGTGCCGATCACCACTCGCTCCACGCCAGCGGCCATTGCCTCTTCCACCGCTTCGAGATTACGCAACCCTCCTCCCACTTCTACCGCCACGCCAGAATCGGAACAGATGGCGGCCAACTCGGCCAAGTGGACCGGACGGCCCTCCACCGCGCCGTTGAGATCCACCACGTGGATCATGCGGGCGCCCTCTTCCACCAGATGCCTGGCCGCATCCAGCGGCCGCTGGTAGTACACCGTCTCCCGGTCCATGTCGCCCTGGTAAAGGCGCACGCAACGGCCGTCCTTGATATCGATTGCAGGTATGATCAGCATGTTCGGGGAATTGATTGAGTCGCCCTACGAACTGGCCATGCTCAGGCCGCGGTCCCGTTCTCGGCAAAGCGCCCGAAGTTCTCAAGGATACGCAGGCCGATGGCCTGGCTCTTCTCCGGATGGAACTGGCACGCGAAGAGGTGGTCGGTGGCGATGCTGGAAACGAAGGGCGTCCCGTGGGAAGTGACGGTGGCGACCATCGACTCGTCCGCCGGGGCGGCGTAGAACGAATGTACGAAGTAGACCTGTGCGGCGTCGTCGATGCCCTCCAGGAAGCGCGTGGGCTTGCGGATCTCGATGGCGTTCCAGCCCATGTGCGGCACCTTGAGATCTTCCGTAGCAGAAAATCCCAGGACTTTACCGGGCACGAGCCCGAGGCCGTCCGGCCCGCCGAACTCCTCGCTCTCATCGAAGAGGAGCTGCAATCCCAAGCAGATGCCCAGAAACGGCCGCTTCCGGCGCACCACGTCCTGGATGACCGCCACCAAGCCAAACCGCTGGAGGTTTTCCATGCAGGAGTGGAACGCGCCGACTCCGGGCAACACGACTCCCCGGGCCTCGGTGATGCGCCCGGGGTCACGGGTGACCTCCGCCACGAAGCCCACCCGCTCCAGCCCCTTCTGGACGCTCCTCAAATTACCCATGCCGTAGTCGACGACCGCGATCACTGCGACCCCTCCTGCAGAACGCCCCCGCAGAATCGCGGGCACATCGGGAGAGCCGGGTGGGGGGCGTCCCGGCTCGGCACCCACGAACCACCTGTCCGACCACGCACGATCACAGGCTCCCTTTCGTGGAAAGCACCCCCTCGATCCGCTCGTCCAACCCCGTGGCCCGGTCCATGGCCCGGGCGAATCCCTTGAAGCACGCCTCGATGACGTGGTGCGGGTTCTCGCCATGCTGCACGTCCATGTGCAGGTTCATGCCAAGCTGGTTGACGAAGGCCTGGTAGAACTCGTGCGGCAGGTCGGTGTCGAAGGTGCCGACCCGGCCGCCGCGGATCTTGACCCGGTAGGCCAGGTAGGGGCGGCCGCTCAGGTCCACCACCACCCGCGCCAGCGCCTCGTCCAGCGGCACCGTAGCCTCGCCGAACCTGCGGATGCCGTGCTTGTCCCCAAGCGCGTCCTTGAACGCCTGGCCCAGGGTGAGCCCGACGTCCTCCACCGTGTGGTGGTAGTCCACATCGAGATCCCCTACCGCCTTGATCGAGATGTCGAACAGGCCGTGGCGAGTAAAGATCTCCAGCATGTGGTCGAAGAAAGGGATGCCGGTTCCCACATGGGCCTCGCCCTTCCCGTCGATGTCGAGGACGGTGGTGATGTCCGTCTCCTTGGTCCTGCGGTGAACCGTTGCCGTTCGTCCCATGTGATCTCTCCTAACTCGTGACAGTCGGAAACGGGGCAGCGCCCTTCGACTTCGCTTCGCTACGCTCAGGGCGAACGGTGGGCTTGACCACAGTTGCTTCCGTTCGCCTTGGTCCTTCTCTCAGCCGGCCGGGAGGCGCACTTCCATCGCGCGGGCGTGCTCGTCCAGCCCCTCGCGGCGGGCGAGATGGATGACCGCCGGGGCGAGGGCCGCGAATCCCGCGGCTTCCGCGCGCACGATGCTGGTGCGCTTGACGAAGTCATAGGCGCCCAGTGGCGAGAAGAAGCGCGCGCTCCCGCCCGTCGGAAGCACGTGATTGGGGCCGGCGACGTAGTCGCTCAGGGGCGGCGTGGCGTAAGCACCGACGAAGATCGCGCCGGCGTTGCGCACCGCATCGACGCACTTCTCCGGCTGCCGCACCATGATCTGCACGTGCTCCGGCGCCACGGCGTTGGTGATGTTCACCGCTTCCTTGAGCGAACGCGACACCATGATGGTGCCGAAGCGCCGCAGCGCCCCCAGGGTGATGGCCTGCCGCCGGGTGCTCTTTAGCTGTTCCGCGATGGCCGCCTGGACCTTCCGGGCCGTCGTCATGGACGGGGTTACGCACAGCGCCGCCGCCAATTCGTCGTGCTCCGCCTGGGACAGCATGTCCGCTGCCACGTAGCGGGGATCGGCCGAGCCGTCCACCAGCAGCAGCACCTCGCTGGGGCCGGCGATGGAGTCGATGTCCACCTGGCCGAACACGAGGCGTTTGGCCGCCGCCACGTAGACGTTGCCCGGTCCCACGATCTTGTCCACCCGGGGGATGGTCTCGGTGCCGTAGGCCAGCGCCGCCACGGCCTGGGCGCCGCCCACCCGAAAGACCCGATGGGCGCCGGCCACGCGCGCGGCCGCCAGCACCAGCGCGGCTTCCGCCTGGACCGGTGTCGTGACCACTACTTCCCGGACCCCCGCCGCCACCGCCGGGATCACCGTCATGAGCACGGTGGACGGATAGGCGGCTTTGCCGCCGGGCACGTAGGCGCCGGCGCGCTCCACCGGGGTGATGCGCTGACCCAGCTCCAGCCCCAGGGGGTCGCTGTAGCGCCAGCTCTTCTCCAGTTGCCGGCGGTGAAACCGCTTGATGCGCGCCGCCGCCAGGCGCAGCGCCCGGAGATCCTCCCTGGAAACGGACCCGTACGCTCCGCCCATCTCTTCCGCCGACACCTCGATGCGGGAGCGTTTCAGGGTGATGCCGTCGAAGTCCTTGGCATAGCGCACCAGTGCCCTGTCCCCGTGCCGGCGCACGTTCTCGATGATCTCCGCCACCCGCGCCTCGACGTCCCGCTCGATCTCGCCGCGCCGCTGCAGAATCCGATCCAGGGTCTTCCTGAAACCGGGATCCGTGGTCTTCACGATGTCAATCGTCACGGTCCACCCTTCGTATGTCGGCGCCCAGGCCGGCGAGCTTGCCTTCGATGTCCTCGTACCCCCGGTCCAGGTGGTACACCCGCGACACCTCGGTCACGCCCCTGGCCACCAGGCCCGCCAGCACCAGGGAGACGCTCGCCCGCAGGTCCGTGGCCATCACCGGCGCGCCGGAGAGTTCCGCCACCCCCCGGACCGTGGCGCGGTTGCCGTCGAGGGTGATACGGGCGCCCATCCGGTTCAGCTCCTGGACGTGCATGAACCGGTTCTCGAAGATGTTCTCGGTGATGACGCTGGCGCCGTCCGAGACCGCCATCAACACCATCATCTGCGCCTGCAGGTCCGTGGGAAAACCCGGATACGGGAGCGTGGCCACGTCGGTGCCGCGAGCCCTTCCGTTGCCCGTCACCCGCACCCCGCCCGCTTCCCTTTCCACCCGCGCCCCGGCCTCCCGCAGCTTCGCGGTGAACGCTTCAAGGTCTTCGGCCCGGGCATCCTCGATCAGCACGTCGCCGCCGGTGAGCGCCGCGCCCACCATGAACGTGCCGGTCTCGATCCGGTCCGGGCTCATCTCGTGCGACACGCCGTGAACCTCGTCCACCCCTTCGATCCGGATGACCTCGCCGCCCGCGCCGCTCACCTTGGCGCCCATCTTCGTCAGGACCGCGGCCAGCTCCGCGATCTCCGGCTCCCGGGCGGCGTTGCGGATAACCGTCTCCCCGCGGGCCAGGGTCGCCGCCATCATGAGGTTCTCGGTGGCGCCCACGGAGGGAAACGCGAGCGGGATCACGGCGCCCCGGAGCTTCCTGGCCCGGGCGTCGACGTAGCCGTGGTCCTGGCTTATGACCGCGCCCATGCGCTCCAGCCCCTGGAGGTGCAGGTCCACCGGCCGCGAACCGATGGCGCAGCCGCCGGGTGTCGACACCCGGGCTTCGCCGAAGCGCGCCAGCAGCGGCCCCAGCACCAGAAACGAGGCGCGCATGGTCTTGACCAGGTCATAGGGCGCCTCGCGCTCATGGACCTTGTCCGCGGTCAGCTCCAGGCGTCCGTCGGCCACCACGTCCCGCTCGATGGTCACCCCCAGGCGCGACAGCAACCGCAGGGTGGTCCTGACGTCACGGAGCGCCGGCACCCTGTTGTAGGAGCACTTGTCCGCGGTCAGAAGCGACGAAATGAGCACCGGAAGAGCCGCGTTCTTCGACCCCCCGAGAGGCACCGCGCCCTCCAGAACCGTTCCGCCCTCGATGACGATGCTGTCCACCTTCGACCCCGTTCCCCGTATCAGACCCCGCTCGCCGGCATCCGTTCCGCCGTCACCACCCGGGGAAGCCCGGCGTAGTCCCGCCGCACCCGGACCCGGTGAAATCCGGTCTCGGCGTCGAACAACCGCGAGACCGCACCGCCCTGCTCCGCTCCCACCTCCACGGCCAGCAATCCGCCCTCGCGGAGGTGTCTTGCTCCCTCGCGTACCAACCGCCGGTAGAGATCCATGCCGTCGGCGCCGCCGTCCAGCGCCAGTACGGGTTCCCAATCGCGCACATCGCGCTGCAAGCCGCCGATCTCGCCGCTGGGAACGTAGGGTGGATTCGACACCAGCACGTCGAACCGTTCGGTCAACCCGTGCACCGGGGCGAACAGGTCACCCCGCAGCCACCGGATCTTCCCTTCGACGCCATGCCGCAACGCGTTGTCGCGGGCGACATCCAGCGCCGGCGCGGAAACGTCCGTGGCCCAGATCTCCGCCTCGGCGCATTCCCTGGCCAGACAGACCGCGATGGCGCCGCTGCCGGTGCCGATCTCCAGGACCCGGCACGGCCCCGGACGCGAAGCCAGGAACTCCAACACGACCTCCACCAAGTGCTCGGTCTCCGGCCGCGGGATGAGCACGTCCGGCGTCACCCGGAAGTCCAGGGACCAGAACTCCTGGGTCCCGGTCATGTAGGCCACGGGCTCGGCCCGGAGCCGGCGGGAAACCAGGCTCTCGAACCGCTCCGCCTGAGCTTGCCGCAACCCACCCTCGGGGTCCCGGTAGAGATCCGCCCTCGACCATCCGAGGGTCTCCATCAAGAGCAGCTCCGCGTCGAGCCGGGGCGTACCCACGCCGGCCTGCCGGAGCCTGCCGGTGGCGCGCCGCAGGACGTCCGTGACGTTGCCTGTCGCTTGAGGTTCCATCGGATCACGCCGTGGCCTGGAGCGCTTCCGCCTGGTGGTACGTGATCAGACCGTCGATCAGGTCCTTGACGCCGCCGTCCATGACCTGGTCCAGCTTGTAGAGCGTCAGGTTGATGCGGTGGTCGGTCACGCGACCCTGGGGGAAGTTGTAGGTGCGGATGCGCTCGCTACGGTCGCCGCTCCCCACCATGAGCTTTCGCGAGGCCGCGATCTCCGAGCGCTGCGCCTCCTGGTTCTTCTCCAGGAGCCGGGCGCGCAGGATCTTGAGGGCCTTGGCCTTGTTCTTGTGCTGCGACTTCTCGTCTTGGCACGAGACCACGATGCCGGTGGGCACGTGGGTCATCCGCACTGCGGAGTCCGTCGTGTTCACGCTCTGTCCGCCGGGACCCGACGAGCGGAACACGTCGACCCGCAGCTCCCTGGGATCGATGTCCACGTCCACGTCGTCCGCCTCCGGCAGCACCGCGACGGTCACCGCCGAGGTATGGATACGGCCCGAGGTCTCGGTCACCGGCACCCGCTGGACCCGGTGCACGCCGCCTTCGAACTTGAGCTGGCTGTAGGCCCCCTGCCCTTCGATGAGCGCGATGATCTCCTTGAACCCGCCCAAGCCGGTGGGATTGGAGTTCAGCACCTCCACCTTCCAGCCCTTCTCCTCCGCGTAGCGGCTGTACATGCGGAAGAGATCCGCGCTGAATAGCGAGGCCTCCTCCCCGCCCGTGCCCGCGCGGATCTCCAGCAGGACGTTCTTGCCGTCGTTGGGGTCCCTGGGCAGCAGCAGGATCCTGAGCTGCTGTTCCAACGCGTCCTGCCTATCCTTCAACCCGGCGAGTTCCTCCGCGGCCAACTCCTGGAGCTCCGGATCCCCGTCGTCCAGAAGCTCGCGGCTGTCCCGGACCTCCTGGTCGAGCCTGCGCCACTCGCGGTAGCAAGTCACCACCTCGGCCAGGTCCGCCCGCTCCTTGGCGACCCGGGAGTACTCCTTGCGGTCCTCCAACAGCTTGGGGTCCGCCAGCAGGTCCTCCAGCTCGTCGTAGCGGCCTTCCACCTCGGCCAGTTTCTCCAGCATGCTCATGGTCTTGTCCGTGCAAAAAAAGCAAAGGGGCAAAGGGAATCCGAGCCACCCTTTGCCCCTTTGCCGAAAGAGCCGGTCAGGAACATTCCCTCAGTCCTTGATACCGTATCTCCTCTTGAACTTCTCGACTCGGCCGGCGGTGTCGAGGAGCTTCTGCTTGCCGGTGTAGAAGGGGTGGCAGTTGGCGCAGATCTCGGTATGGATGGACTTGGCGGTGGAGCGCACGTCAAAGGAGTTGCCGCACGCGCACACCACGCTGACAAGCTGGTATTCGGGATGAATGTCCGGTTTCATCGTAGACCTCGCTGAATCAGGAATTTATAGCATGAAGCCCCTGCATCTCCAAATCTCCGGACACCCTGCAAAGCGTGCCTCAAGAGCCTGGGAGTCTGTCCCAGAAATCAATTACAACCCCTCTCCCTCTGGGAGAGGGTGGCCGAAGGCCGGGTGAGGGGCCTAGTTGCCGAACTCCCGCAGCACGTGCCGCGCGATGACCATGCGCATGACCTCGGAGGCGCCCTCGGTGATGAGCCGGCTGCGCTGGTCGCGGAACCACAGCTCGATGGGGAGGTCGGTGGTCAGCCCGACGCCGCCGTGGATCTGCAGCACCCGGTCCACCACCCGGAACGACATCTCGTCGGCGAACACCTTGACCATGTAGCCCTCGTTGCGCATGTCCTCGCCCTGGTCGTACTTCCAGGCCGCGTGGTAGACCATGAGCGTGGCGGCGTGAAGCTCGGTGTAGGAGTCCGCCAGCTTGAACTGAATGGCCTGGCGCTCGGCCAGGGGCTTGCCGAAGGTGACCCGCTGCTTGGCGTACGCGGCGCCCATCTCGATGGCGCGACGGGCCACGCCGATGGCGCGCCCGCCGTGCTTGAGGCGGCCGATGCCGAGCCACTTCTGCCCGAGCTTGAAGCCCTCGCCTTCCTCGCCGATCATGTTCGCCGCCGGCACCCGGCAGTCGTCGAACACGATCTCGCACGGCTCGTAGCCCATCATGGTCTTGTACTTGGCGGTGATCTTCACGCCCGGGTTGTCCATGTCCACCAGAATGCAGGAGATGCCGCCGTGGGAGCCCTTCTCGGGATCGGTGGCCACCATTACCTGGGCGAAGTCGGCCTCGTCCGCTTCGGTGATGAAGCGCTTGACGCCGTTGATCACGTACTCGTCGCCGTCGCGCACGGCGCGGGTGCGCATGGAGCCCGGATCGGAGCCGGCGTCGGGCTCGGTCTGGGCGAAGCAGGCGCGCTTCTCGTCCCGCAGCAGCGGGTAGAGGTAGCGATCCTTCTGCTCCTCGTTCATGGCGTAGAGCACCGGCCGCACTTCCGGTCCGAAGATGCTGCGGCCACGGGAAGGGATGGCCACGGAGCGGGCCACCTCGGCCCAGATGATGACCTGCGCCAGCAGGCTCAGGCCGGCGCCGCCGAATTCTTCGGGCACGTCGAGCATCCAAAGGCCCATCTCGCGGGTCTTGGACTCGAAGCGTTCACGGTATTCGGGCTTGAGGGTGACGCCGTCCCGGCACTCCATCTCCACCGGGATGAGCTCCTGGTCGACGAATTTCCGGACGGTGTCCTGAAGCATCTGCAGTTCTTCGGGTAGTGCGAAATCCATGAATCTTTCCTCCTTGAAGTGCCGCCTCCACCCTGCCTGGATTCCGGCTTTCGCCGGAATGGCGGGTCCCAACAACGGACTTGCCGCGATCAGCTGTGATTGCTCAGAAACGGGATCAGCACGGCGGCGAGCTCGTCGGGCTTCTCCTGTTGCACGTGATGCCCGGTCCCGGGAATCTCCACCAGCGTCTTGTTCCTGAAATAGTTGACCCGGTTGTAGCGGGGCGACTCCTTGTAGCCCGAGTCGGCTCCGAACACCAGCAGCGTCGGGCAATCGATGCGCTCGATAAAGGCTTTGACCTGGGTTTCGGAGAACGACGAGTACGACGGGTTCCGGGCCCGCGGATCGTACTTCCAGACCCAGCCGTGGGGCGTCAAGCGGGTTCCGTGGCGCGCCATGTGCATGGCCGCCCGGTTCGGAACCAGCGGGAAACGCCTCACGATGGCGTCGGCGGCCTGGCCCACGGTGGCGTAGTAGGTCAGTATAGTGTCGGAACCGTCGTCCTTGGTCCAGCGCCCGAACAGCTCCGGCGCCTCCTGTTCGGTGCGGCCGTAGGGGCCCGCGGCCTCGATGATCGCCAGCCGCTTGACCTTCTCGGGCAGGGCGCCGGCGAACACCACCGCCATGCTGCCGCCCAGGGAATGGGCCACCACCGTCACGGCGTCCTTCTTCAGGTGCCGGAGCAACCCCACCACGTCCAGGACGAAGTCTTCGTGCCGGTAACCCCGTTCCTGGCCGACCCAGCCGCTGTCGCCGTGACCCCGAAGGTCCAGGGACACCACGTGGGGCAGGGTGAAACCCGCCTTCTCGAAGGACTCCCACAGGAAGTCCCAACTGTGGCAATGGTCCCGGTTGCCGTGGATGAAGACGCAGGTCTCCCCGCTCGGGTCGCCGCTCTCCAGATAGTGGACCGTGGAACCGTCCACCTCGAAGGTGCCGTCACGAAAGCGCGACAGCAGTTCCGTCATCCCTTGCTTCGACATGGGTGATTACCGGCCGGTCGACCCCTACCGCCCCACCTCCGCGATGCCCATCTGGTTGAGCTGGCGCCACCCCGTGCTGCTGTCCTGAAGCAGCCGGTCGGCCTCGTCCGGGCCGTCGGTGAAGGGATAGTAGTTGGGGAAACGGGGCGCCGGCAGCTTGTCCCATCCCGACAGGATCGAGTCCGTGAAACGCCACGCGTAGTCTACTTCGTCGGAGCGGGTGAACAGCGACGCGTCGCCGCGCATGGCATCGAGCAGCAGTCGCTCGTAGGCCTCGGGGGAGCGCTGCTCGAACGCGTCGTACATGAAATCCATATTGACCTTCGCGAGGTCGATCTGCATTCCCGGCCGCTTGCAGGCGAAGGACAGACTGATGCCTTCCTTGGGCTGGATCCTCAGGATCAGGGAATTGGCGCTGGCCGCGGCCATGGCGAGCCCGTCCGACGACGGCGAATCGTGGAACAAGCGTAGCGGCGGATGCCTGAACTGCACGGCGATCTCCGACACCCGGTTGCGCAGCCGCTTGCCGGTGCGCAGCAGGAACGGCACTCCGGCCCAGCGCCAGTTGTCGATCTTGGCGCGCAGAGCGACGTAGCTCTCGGTGACCGACAGCTCGTCCACGCCCTCCTCCTGCCGGAAGCCCTTGACCACTTCTCCCTTGAGCTCGCCGAACCCGTACTGGCCGCGCACCGTGTTGGCGGCCACCTCTTCCGGCGAGCCGTAGGGCTCGAGCGCCCGCAGGAGCTTGACCTTCTCGTCGCGGATGGACACCGGCTCCACCGCCGCCGGCGGCTCCATGGCAATGAGGCACAGCAGTTGCAGCATGTGGTTCTGCACGATGTCCCTGAGCGCCCCGGCCTTGTCGTAGAACGCTCCGCGGCGGCCCTCCATGCCCAGGGTCTCGGCCACCGTGATCTGGACGTTCTCCACGTACTTCTGGTTGAACAGCGGCTCGAAGATGGCGTTGCCGAAGCGGAAGCTCAGGATGTTCTGGACGGTTTCCTTTCCGAGGTAGTGGTCGATCCGGTAGATCTGGCTCTCGTCGAGAATACCCGTGACCTCGTCGTTCATCTCCCGGGCGCTCTTGAGATCGTGTCCGAAGGGCTTTTCGATGATGACGTGCGACCACTGCTCCTCGTCGGGGTCCCGGATCAGGCCCGCGTCACGGAGGTTGCCGATGATGGGCGTAAAGAACTCCGGTGCCACCGAGAGATAGAAGAGCCGGTTCCCCGGAAGGTCCCGCTCGGCGTCGAGGGCGTCCAGACGGGCTTTGAGGCTTTTGAACGAGTCGACGTCGGTGTTGTTGCCCGGCTGGTAGTGGAGCGCCTGGAACAGCGGGCTGCCGGCGTCCACCTCCCCGAAATCCTCGCGCATCTCGCCGATCATGCGCTCGCGGTACGCCTCGTCGGTCATCTCCGTGCGCGAGAAACCCACCACCGCATACCGCTCCGGCAGGTAGCCCTCCTGTTCGAGGTGGTACAGCGCGGGAATCAGCTTGCGCTTGCTCAGGTCGCCCGAGGCCCCGAAGATCACCACCGTCAAGGGATCCCGGGCGCGGAACGAGCTGTCCGCCCCGCCGGTATCCTTGCCGCCGCTGATGCGCACCGAAGCCTGTATGTCGCGAGAAGCCATCCGTGTTCTCCCTGGGGACGAAGCGCCCGAAACGTACAAGTAGCGCGAACCCCGAGCGTTGTCAAAAACGGGCCCGGCACCGCTCCGCCATGCTCTCCGCGAGCGCCCGGAAGGCGTCCGGAACCCGGCGTTGTTGACAGGGGTGCGGGCCGAAGTTATCCTCTGCCACGGTCCCCGCTGGATGCTGCATCCCCTCAGGAACATGATCGAATTCGAAGGCAGAGCCATTTCGACAACCCTCGACGAGGTCGCCGATCCCCGCAGGGCCGTCCTGCTGGTGTGGGACATGCAGAACGACCAGGCCGGCAGCTCGTTCAACAAGGACGAGTTCCTGCGCACGACGCCTCCCCTCATCGCCGCGGCCAAGCGCGCCGCGGTCCGGGTGGTCTACGCCTTCGCCACCCCCTACCCGTGGCGCGACGAGGCCCCCGCCATGATCCGCCGCGCCATGAAGGACCAGGGCGTCAGCCATCCGAGCGAGCTCGGACCGCGCCGCACCCGCGGCAGCTTCGGCTGGCAGCTCATCGAGCCCTTCAAGCCCGAGGACGACGACGTCCTCATCGAGAAGCACCGCCCCACCATCTTCCTCGGCACGGACTTCGAGCAGTTGCTGGGCAACTGGAACAGGGACACCGTGGTGGTCGTCGGCTGCCGCACCGACGCCGGCGTCGAGGGCAGCGTCCGGGACGGGTACTACCGCGGCTATTCCATGATCGTGGTGCGCGACTGTGTCGGAACCAACCGGGAAGACGCTCACCACGACGCGCTCCGGCGCATGGAACGTTTCGCCGACGTGGTGGATTCCCGGCAACTCCTCGATATCTGGAACGCCTCGGCCGACCGCTCCGACTGACCCATGCCGCGAGGCACCCTCACATACGGCGCCTTGCTCTTGATCGTCGCGAGTCTCTCCTCGCCCGCTCTGGGCACGGCCTGGGAAAAGCTTTCCTGGAACGCTCCCGCCGTCCGCAAGAAGCCGCCGCCCAACGTCAACGCCCTCGCCGTCCTCGGCCGCGACAACGCCTACCTCGGCACCTCGGACGGGCGCCTGCTCCACTGGGACGGGGCGCGCCTCCACTCCGTCGACCACCCGGCCAAGGTGAGCCCGCGGAAGTTCGTCGTGAACGCCGCCGACGACGTCTGGGTCTTCGGCGACGACGCCTTGTCGCTCCACTACGACGGCAAGGCGTGGACCCGGCTGGACAATCCCCTCTCCTGGCGCAAGCCGTCCCAGGGACGGCTGTGGGGCGCCGGCTGCGCCGCGCCCGACCGCTGCTTCGCCGGCACCCGCGACGGGCGTCTCATCGAGTGGGACGGCGGCAAGTGGCGCGACGCCAGGAGCCCGGTGGAAACGGCGCGCATCCACGCCATGCAATTCTCCTCCCGGCGTGCCGGCTGGATGGTAGGAGACGGCTTCTTCGCCCGCTGGGACGGTAAGGACTGGAAGAAGACCGACATGAAGGACGTCCCGCGCATGTACGACCTGGCCGTGGTCGGCGACGACTTCGGCTGGGCGGTGGGAGACCACGGCGCCCTGTTCGCGTATGACGGCGTCGGCTGGACGAAGGCGGAAGTTCCAGCGGCCCTCTTCCGTCTGCGTGCCATCGCCTGCGCCTCACGCACCGATTGCTGGGCGGTAGGAGAGGCCGGCGCGGTTTTCGGCTGGAACGGCGAGCGCTGGCAACGGACGCGGCTGGGGACGCCGGACAGGCTCACCGCGGTGGCCGTGAGGAACGGGACGGCGCTGCTGGCGGGCGACGGCGGCACCCTCTTCCGGCGTGCCGCCACGGTACCGGCTGCGGCCCAGCCGGCCGAGGCGCCATGATCCGGTTCGGCTCCCTCTTCTACCTCCTGCGCCTAGGTCCCAGGCGGCTGCTGGGGCTGGTGCAGCACCTGCCCAGCTTCGGCAAGCTGTTCTGGCGCCTGTTCAAGGACCCGCGGGTCGGCTTCAAGGCCAAGCTGCTGGCATTGAGCGTGTTCGGCTACCTGATCCTTCCGGCCGACCTGTTGCCCGATCTGCTGCCCGCCCTGGGGCACGTGGACGATATCCTGCTGCTGTTCCTGGGAGCCAAGGGATTCATCGCGCTGTGCCCGAGGGAGGTGGTGCAGGAGCACGTGAAGCGGATCGCCGAGGGGCAGTAGGCGCTGACAAAGAATTCCCGTGGGAGTGTCCTTCGACTTCGCTCGGCAGACCTCGCTACGCTCAGGACGAACGGAGAAAGCCCATCACGACCGTTCGTCCTGAGCGTAGCGAAGCGAAGTCGAAGGACGACTCACTTTCTCGGACAGGCTCCTAGCTACCGCCGAAGTCGCTGTCCCATATCTCCCGCAGTCCGGCCATAGCGCCCTCCGGCAGGGGACCCGCGCCGGAGCACGAAACGGCCTCGTCGATCTGGGCGTTGTTGGAGAAGCCCACGAGGACGGTGCCGACCTCGGGCTTCATGAGGGCAAAGCGCATGGCCGCCTGGGGCAGGGATTCGAGCCCGTGGTCCGCGAGGAAAGCCAGCTTGTGGGCCCGTGCCACGTCGCGTTCGTAGTCGGAGCCCGCGGAGAGCGGCTCGCGGCTGGTGCCGCCGCCTGACTCCGGCGTCGGACTCAAGACCCCCGCGGCCAGCACGCGTATTACCACGACCCCCATTCCCTGCGCGGCGGCCCGGTCGATGACGCGGCGGTAGTTCAGGGCGCTGAAACCATCGGGCACGGACCGGCCGGCGCTGGGATTGAGCAGGTTGTAGTAAGCCTGGAAGGAGTCGAACTCGCCGCTGTCCACCAGCGCGTCAATGGCCTCGACGTCGCCCAAGCCGGTGAATCCGAAAAACCCGACCCGTCGTCGGTCGCGCAGCCGCTTGAATCCCTCGATGACGCCCCCCGGCCCCAGCACCTCGGCCGGAGTCATGCCGAAGCGCCCGTCCTCCCGCCGGTTGACGAGCCGGGTGTGGAGTTGCATCAGGTCCACCGAGTCGCGTCCCAGGCGGGCAAGCCCCTGGTCCGCGTGGGCGACGGTGGCCGAGGCGATGTCCCCGAGGGCGTCGGATTCGAGGCGGACCTTGGTGGAAAGCACGATCTCCTCGCCGATCTCGTCCAGCACCCGGCCGAGGTTCGTTTCCGACTTGCCCTCCCCGTAGGCCCTGGCCGTGTCGAAATAGTTGATACCCAGGGAGAGCGCGTGCCGCACCGCATGGAGCTGCTCGTCATGGCCGTCCCGGGTCATCAGGCCGCCGACGTTGCCGCACCCGAAGCCGATCTCCGAGACCCGAAGCCCCGTCCTACCCAGCATCCTGTATCGCATTACGCAGGCTCTTTTTCGTGGCGACACCGACGGATCATGTTCGCGGTGCAAGGATCTGAATCATGTGACCGTCCGGGTCCCGAAAGTAGATGCAGCGCGGATCCCCCTTCCGCCCGCTCACGGCAATCCCCGCCGCTTCGAGGGCGGCCTTCACCTCCTCGTAGCTGCCCGACTCCACCTGAAGCGCGATATGGTTGAGATCACGTCCGGCGGAGTCGGTGGCCCCCTGCCGGCCTTCGAACAGCCCCACCTGCTGCTGTCCGCATCGCAGGAAGACCCGGCCGTCGTGCTCGTGGGCCACTTCCATCCCGAGCAGGTCGACATAGAACCGCTTGGCGCGCGACACATCCCCCACGTGCACCACCACGTGGTCGACGCCGGTGGCCTTGATCCTCAGAGTATCGTCTCCCATGCCGAAACCCTCCGTTCGCGTACGCTGTACGTTGACTATTTTGATATGAAATGACAAGCAACGGAAACCTCAAAGGGTGTTTCTGAAGCATGCCGCTCGAGCTGAGCATGATCTGCGCTCCCTACGACCGCGCCCGGGCGTTGGTCGAGGGGGCGGTCAAGCCGGAGGGCATCGACCTCCGGGTCCACGTGGACGCCGATGACGTGAACCGCCACTTCGGCGGCCACGAGGGGCGCTTCGACGTGGCCGAGTTCTTCACCGGGCGCTACATCGTCGACCTGCCCTTCAAGACCCTGGGCTTCACCGCCGTCCCCATATTCGTCAAGCGGATGTTCCGGCACTCCTACATCTACGTCAACACGAGCGCCGGCATCACCGAGCCCGCGGACCTCAACGGCAAGCGGGTGGGCATCCAGAGCTGGTTCACCACCACCGCCCTGTGGGCTCGGGGCATCCTCGCGGAGGAGCACGGCGTCGACCTCGAGTCCATCACCTGGGTGGCGGGACGGCCGCCGGAGAACCCGCACGAGTGGTCGCCGCCCGACTGGCTCAAGCTCGAGGTGGTGGAAGGATACGGTGAACTGCGACAGATGCTTCTGACCGGTGAGATCGACGCAATGATCACCACCGCCACCCTGGCGCCCGACGACCGCCCGCGGGTAGACTTCCTGTTTCCCGACTACGCCCGGCGCGAGCGCGAGTACTACCGCAGGACCGGCTTCTTCCCCATCCAGCACACCCTGCTGATCCGGGACTCGGTGCTGGAGGCCCACCCCTGGGTGGCCCGCAGCATGTTCGACGCCTGGCAGGAGTCCAAACGACGCTGCTACCAGTGGCTGGAATGGCAGCGCATCCACCAGACCGGCCTCTGGTACCGCGCCCTGTGGGAGGAGGAGCGCGCCGCCGCGGGTGAGGACTTCTACCGCTGGGGGTTCAGAGACACGCGGGCCGAAGTCGACAAGATGCTGGAGTACGCCCAGCAGCAGGGCCTCACCCGGGACCGGTTCCGGCCCGAGGACATGTTCCACCCCACTATGCTGGATACGTAAGTATCTGCCTGAGTAGTCAAATACAAACCCTCTCCCTCTGGGAGAGGGTGGCCGAAGGCCGGGTGAGGGGCGCCCGGCAGCACGGTCTCTCCCATGTGCCGGCACCCCTGTTTGCTCCGGGCACCCTCACCCCAACCCTCTCCCAAAGGGAGAGGGGGTCGGAGGGCGTGGCCGCTAAGCGCCGCTACATCGCGTAGAAGGCCTTCGGGTTGTCGTAGAGGATCTTCTCCACCACACGCGGCGGGATGTCGTCGCGGGCCCGGAGCTTGGCGGCGACGTTGTCCTCGAAGGACTGGTCGAGATGGCCGTAGTCCGAGCCGATCATGATGTGGTCTTCGTGGATGTAGTTGAGCAGCATGGGCAGGTCTTCGTCCACTTCGCACACCACCCACATGCGGCACTCCTCGAACAGCTCGGGCCCCAGCGGGGAGTCGCTCGCCTTGGTGCGCCGGAGCTGGTGCAACAGGTACGGCACCCAGGAGGCGCTGGCCTCGACGTAGCCGAACCGCAGGCCGGGAAACTGCTGCGGGATCCGGTTGGCCACGAGGTCGCGGAAGGCGATCAGCGGCAGCATGCGGAGGTGGGGCAGCGTATGGCTGACGCGCACGTCGAACACGCTGGAGATGGCCGGCGAGCCCGCGCCGATGTGGATGCAGATGGGGAAGTCGAGGCGGGCTGCTTCCTCGTAGAGCGGAAAGAAGTAAGGCTCGGCCAGTGAGCGGTCGCCCTCGATGCCGCGCATGTTCACGCCCACCGCGCCGTGCTCCTTGGCGTAGTGCAGCTGCTTGATGGACTCCTCGATGGAGGTCAGCGGGAACACCGCGGTCCAGCGCAGCCGGTTGTCTCCCTGGGCCCAGACCTCGCCCATCCAGCGGTTGTAGGCGGCGCACAGCGCCACGTCCAGGTCCACGTCCTCGGTGAGACGGACGCCCCAGAGAGTCGAGTAGATCACCTCGGCGTCGGCGCCGCGCTCGTCCAGCGCCTCCACCCGGGCCCGCGGATCGGTCAACTGCCGGATCGCCAAGTCGATGTCCTGGCGGGTCCACTGCCGTTCCTGCTCGGCCGGGGTGCTGAGCCGGGCGCTGCCCTTGCCCACCGACTTGGGATAGATCTGCCCGTCGATGAGCCAGAAGGCGTTGGAGGTCGTGTACTCCGTGTCGGTGGGAGCCTGGAGCAGGATCGGCCGGCGGTCGTACATGTCCTTGTCCATGTACTCCCAGATGTCCGCCGATTCGACGATGTGGGTATCCGCGTCGATGAAGCCGTTCATGTCTGTCTCCTTTCTGGGGCTCGATGCCCTCACCCCGACCCTCTACCAGGGGGAGAGGGCGAAAGCGCTGCCGGTATGCAGGTTTTACGGCAGGTCCGGTGCTCTTCCCGCCCACGGCGACGCCTGTTCATAGGCATGGGCCACCGTGAGCACGGTGTCCTCGCGAAAAGCGCCTCCCGCGATCTGCATTCCGATGGGCACACCGTCCTTCGAGAAACCGCAGTTGATGCTCAGCGACGGCAGCCCGCTGACGTTATGGGGGATGGTGCACAGTGTCAGGTAATTCCCGTCGCGACCCTGGAGCGCCTGCTTGCGGCCGTCCACGGTGACGTAGCTGCTCATGGACTCGTCGATGGTTATCGCCGGCACCGGCGCGGTGGGCGACACGATGACATCCACGCGGTCCAGCGCCTCGTCGAAGCCGTCGCAAATGAGCCGGCGGATGCGCTGGGACTGGTTGTACATCCCTCCGGATACCGTCAGCGCCTGGATCTGCGTGGACAGCATGCTCGGGCTGTAGTCCCGGGCGTGGTTCCGCAGGTAGTACTCGGCGTCGGCGGTGCTCTCCACCCGGCTGGCGCAGAGCTGCACGGCGGGGACCAGGTCCATGTGGGGAACGGTGACTTCCTCCACCGTCATCCCCAGGGAACGGAGAAGGTCCAGGGCGCCGGAGAAGGCCTGCATGACCTCCTTCGAGGCGAACCTTTCGAAATATCCCTTGACGATGCCCGCGCGCATGCCCTCCACGGACAAGCCCAGCGCCGCCGTGTAGTCCGGCACCGGCTCGCGCGAGCTGAGCGGGTCCTGGGGGTCGTGCCCGGCGATGACCTGCATCATCGCCGCGCAGTCGGCCACCGAGCGGGTCAGGGGCCCGAAGTGGTTGGTGGAATAGCCGCCGGTCCCCGGCACGCCGCCGAACACGCTGATGCGGCCGTAGGTGGGCTTCAGGCCGACGATGCCGCACAGCGAGGCGGGATTCCTGACCGAGCCCGCGGCGTCGGTGCCGACGGTGGCCATGCACATGCCCGCCGCCACCGCCACCGCCGAGCCGCTGCTGGAGCCGCCGGGAATCCGGTTTCGGTCCCAGGGGTTGCAGGGGGTGCCGTAGAACGGGTTGATGCCGTGGCTGCCCTTGGCCCACTCGTGCATGTTGGTCTTGCCAAGGCTTATCGCGCCGGCCTCCCGCAGCCGGGTCACCACCGTAGCGTCGAAGTCCGGCATATTGTCCGACAGCGCCTTGGCCCCGGCGGTGGTGCGCACCCCGCGGGTGGCGAGGTTGTCCTTGATGGAAACGGGAATGCCGTGGAGCGGGCCGCGGTAGTCTCCGGCCTTGATCTCCTTCTCCGCCGTGGCCGCCTCCTCCAGCGCGCTCTCGGGAGTTGGCGTGAGAAACGCGCTCAGGAGCGGGTTCAACCGTTCGATCCGCTCCAGGTGGAGCTTCGTCAACTCCACCGGCGATACTTGGCCGGCGCGGATCTTCGGGGCCACTTCACTGATGGTCAGGTTCGCAAGGTCCTTCTCGACCATTTGGAGTACCTCCGGTGCAGAATGGCGTCCTTCGACTTCGCTTCGCGAAGCCTGTCCTGAGCTTGTCGAAGTGCTCAGGACGAACGGAAACAGAAACGTCCTCTGGAAGACTGGAAAACAGGAGTGTCAACACCGTTCGTCCTGAGCGTAGCGAAGCGAAGTCGAAGGACGCCGTCTAAAGACCGTAGAGATTCTTGGCGTTCTGCCCCAGGATCTTGTCGATGATGTGGGGCGCCACCTCGCCCTTGTTCCTGAGCACGCGCAGGGCCTCGATCTCGGCGGAGCGGTCGGCGTGGCCGTAGTCGGTGCCGATGACCAGGTTGTCCTCGCCGCCGTACCGCAGGATGGTGGCAAGATCGTCGTCCGTCTGACAGGCCACCCACACCCGGTTCTCCCGCAGCACGTCGTCCGGAAACTCCATTCCCTGCCGCTCGGCGAGCCGCTTGAGATCATGGATCACGTACGGCAACCACTGGGCGCTGACCTCGATGAAGCCGAACTTGAGGCCCGGGAACTTCGCCGGGATGCCCTCCATGATCAGCGAATGGAAGTCCCCCACCACCGCCAGCTTGAAGCGGCGGAAACCGGCCGCCGCCGGAAACATGTCCTGGTAGGTGAAGCTGGCGATGCCCGAGTGAACGCACGCCGGCAGGTCGAGCCTCGCGGCCTCCTCGTACAGCGGAAAGAAGTACGGGTCGGTGAGCTGCTTATCGCCTTCCAGCCCGCGCATCATGAAGCCGCAAGCGCCCGCGTCTCTGGCAGAGGCCAACTCCGCCAGGGCCTTGTCCATGGTCAGGAACGGCAGCAGCGCGATCCACCGCAAACGCCCCTTGGTGCCCTCGCAGAGCCCTGCCAGCCAACGGTTGTAGCTCCGGCAAAGCGCCAGCTCCACCGCCGGATTCATGGTCACCGGACGGAGGAACAGGGTCGGGTAGAGCACCTGGACGTCCACCTCCAGCTCGTCCATGTGCCGGAGCCGCGCCTCCACGTCGCGCATCTCCCGCGTTTCCGGCGTGGTGTCCAGCCCGACGTTGTGGTTCTTGGGCTGTAGCCGGCCGTCCACGAACCAGTACTCCGCCCCCCGCTTGGGCATCCGGTCCCACTTGTCGCGCATCTCGGCCTTGGTGTACTGCCGCCCCGACACGACGACCTCGGGCCGGAAACCCTCTTCCGACTCTTCCAGGAAGTCCCAGGTGTGCGGATTCTCCAGCACGTGGGCATCGGCGTCGATGGTGAGCATGGCGCTTTCCTTTCTTCCGTCCATTGCCTGCCCGCGGGCGCGCGGATTTGAAACCCGCCCCTACATCGGCGGCCGGCGCTCGAACCAGCGGGCGTGCTGCTGGTAGGCGTAACCCACCCGCAGCAGCGTGGACTCAGCGAAGGCCTTGCCCCAGAACTGCATGCCCACCGGCAGCCCCTTGGAGTTGAAGCCGGAGGGGATGGCCAGCGCGGGGACGCCGGCGAGGTTGGCCGGCGAGGGGTAGTCCGGGCGCAGCATCTTGTTCACGGCGTCCAGGCCGTCCAGCTCCGAGGCCAGCGGCGCCGCCGTGGGATTGGTGGGCAGGGCCATGACGTGGACGTCGCGGAACACCTCGTTGAACTCCCGCCTGAGGCGGCTCCGCATCCGCTGGGCCTGGATGTAGTCTCCGCTGGTAGACACCGCGCCGATGAACAGCCGCGCCCGGCGGGACTCCGAAGCTTCCCCGGCCATGGCCGCGTCCATGTCGGCCCGGCAGATGTTGTAAAACTCGCAGGAGTAGAGCAGCCCGTTGGCGATGGTGGCGTATTCCATGCTCGGCACCGTCACGTCCCGGACCTTGGCGCCCAGGGACTCGAACGCCGCCAGCGCCTGGTCCAGGAGCTCCAGCACCTCGGAGTCGGTTTCGATGAGACCGAAATAGTCCCGCGGCACGCCGATGACCATGCCCGAGACCCCGGCCTTCAGATCCGCGGAGTAGTCTGAGACCTCCATTTGACTGCAAGTGGGGTCCCTGGAATCGAACCCGGCCAGGACCTGCAGCATGTGCGCGAGGTCTTCCACCACGCGGGTCATGGGGCCCGCGGTGTCCAGCGACCAGCCCAGCGGCGCCAAGCCGGCTCGGCTGATCCGTCCGTAGGTGGGCTTCAAGCCGGATATGCCGCAGTAGGACGCGGGGTTCCGGATGGATCCCGCGGTGTCCTCACCCATGGAGCCCATGCACAGGCCGGCGGCGATGCCGGCGCCGGAGCCCGTGCTGGAGCCGCCGGGCACGTGGTCGAGATTCCACGGATTGCGGGCGCCCTTGACGCCGCCGGGAAGCCCGCTCATGTTGAGCTTGCCGAGCATCACCGCCCCGGCCCCGCGCAGGCGGCGCACGGCCTCGCAGTCCTCCCCCGGACCAGCGGGCTGCGGAATGCGCACCATCGAGGGCGCGCCCGCGACGTCGTATTGATCCTTCACCGCGACGGGAATACCGTGGAGCGGGCCCCGGTAGCGGCCATTCCGGATTTCCTGCTCCGCCGTCCGGGCCTCCTCCAGGGCGCTTTCCTCCACGAGATTCACGTAGGCGCGCAGGTCCCCGTCCAGGGCGTGGATGCGATCGAGGTAGGCCTGCGTCAGCTCAACCGGAGAGACCTCGCCCTTCTGCAAGCGCGGCGCCATGCTGTCGATACTGGAAAAACACAAATCCGACATGTCCGGTCCTCGCTGTTCCCGAACCGCCGCCCCTACCGGTCCTCGTCGGTCTCGGGCCGGAAGACCCCGCCGACCTGCTCGCCGGCCAAGTTGATGGAATGCAGTTTCTCCAAGCTCTCCATGTAGGTTTCCAGCATCGGGATGAAGCGCGCCCGGTCGCTCTTGGCCATCTTGAGGCCTGCCCGCCGCAGCATCCGGTTCAGCGTTTCCTCGGTGTGCTTGTCCATGACGAACCTCCCGTTCTCGGCAATGTTGTCCGGCGCGTCCTCACCCCAAGTCGCCCCACAGCAACTGAACGGCGCAGACGGCCGCCACGGCCGCGGTCTCGGTGCGCAGGATGCGCCTGCCCAGACCGACCGTGTGGAATCCGTGGGCAGCGGCCCGCGACGCCTCGTCCTCGCTGAAGCCCCCTTCCGGCCCCACCATCACGAGCACGGAGCGCAAACCGCCGTGCTCCTTCCTGAGGGAGGCGAGCCCCCGGCCCGAAGGGCCTTCCCAAAACAGCAGCCTGGCGTCGCACTGCCAGTCCCGTGCGAGCACCGCGTCGAAACGGTCCGGGTCGCGAATCTCGGGGATCCGGGTCCGCCCGGATTGCCTGGCAGCGGCGGCGGCGATCTTCGCCCAGCGCTCGCGGCGCCTCCCGCCCTTGTCGCCGTCGTACCGCGGCACGGTATGCGACGAGAAGAACGGCGCCACGCAGGCCACCCCCAGTTCCGTGGACTTCTCGACGATCCAGTCCATCTTGTCGCCTTTTCCCACGGCCTGGGCCAGGGTGACCGCCAGCGGCGACTCCCGCTCGGGGTGGTAGGACCGTACCACGGTCATGGTCGCAACTCCACCTTCATAGGCGCGGATCAAGGCCTCGTGCTCGGTCCCGGCGCCGTCCCACAGCAGCACCCGCGCGCCCGGCTTCAGGCGCAGGACCTTGCGCATGTGGGCCACTTCCTCGCCCTTCACCGTGGCGGCGCCGTCGCGCACGGCGTCCGGCAAAACGAGGAAGCGCGGAAGGCTCATGGCGCCTTCCGGAGCAGCAACGTGCTCCACTCCTTGCTGTCCTTGCGCCGCACCAGGCGGAAACCAGGAAAACGCTGCCTGACCGGTGGGACGTGGTCGTGGAGCAGCCCGGACAGGATCAGCGAGCCGCCTGCGCCAACGCATCGGGTCAACGGGCCGGCCATCTCCAGCAACGTCTCCAGGATGATGTTGGCCACCACCAGCGGAAAGCGGCGCCGCAGCCGGCCCACACTGGTCTCACTCAACGTCACCGCGCCGTCGATGCCGTTGAGCTGGAGGTTCGCCCGAGCCGCGTCCAACGCCACGGGGTCGTTGTCCAGCGCCAACACTTCGCGCACGCCCAGACGGGCCATGCCGATGGCGAGGACGCCGGAACCCGTGCCCACGTCCAGGGCTTTCCGAGGCACCGTCTCGGCGCAAAGCTCGTCGATGAACTCGAGGCAGCAGCGGGTAGTATCGTGGGTGCCGGTACCGAAGGCCATAGCGGGCTCGATACGGACCACGTGGCGGCGGCTTTCCTTCGGATGTACCCAGGGCGGCGCCACCAGGAAACGCCGGCCGATCCGTTGCGGCCTGAAGTGGGCGCGCCAGGCGTCGTGCCAGTTCTTGTCCGCGATCGCCCGCCAGCGCGAGCGGCCCAACACACACTCGGGAAAGATGTCCCGAAGCCCGCGCAGATAGCGGCGGACGGCGGGCTTCAGGACCGTGTCGTCGACCGTACCGGGAAAGAACGCGCGCAGGAAGCGGTCGCCGCAGACGACACCCGTGGAGCCTTGCTCGACCAGGAAACTGGATATCGTGTCCTGCACCGGACCTTGAGCCTGGACGGAAAGCTCGAGCCAGCCGTGAGACATGCCTCCCTTTATGTCACAGGCCCGGCGGCCGGGGGAAGGAGGCTCGCATTTCCTTGTTGCTTGCGTTCGGCGCGCTGATAGAATGGGCTCATGACCGTCGGCGAAACAGGTCCTTTACCCGGGTGCTACAGCCGGGACAACGCCGCGGACTTCTCCTACACGCCGGACCGCATGGCGGTCTTCGAGGAAGCCGGCCGCTTCCGGCGGGAGTTCGAGATCGCCCCGGCCGCGGCGGACTCCAAGAGGGTAGACCTTCTCCTCATCGACGTGCAGCGCGATTTCTGCCACCCCGAAGGCACGCTGTACGTCGGCGGCCGCAGCGGACAGGGCGCCGTCGAGGACAACCGGCGCATCGCCGAGTTCATCTACCGCAACCTCGCGTGCATCACCAACATCCGCTGCACCCTGGACAGCCACAACAATTTCCAGATCTTCTTCCCCTGGTTCTGGGTGGATTCCCACGGCGAGCCCCTGGCGCCCCACACCCTCATCACGGTGGACGGACGCGACGCCAAGCGGCTGGTCAATACCGACCCGCTGGGAAACGTGCTCCGGGAGGACGTCAACCCCAACCCGGCCATCACGTCCTGGGTCACCGACAAGGGCTACGACTGGCTGGTGGAGCAGTGCCGCTTCTACAACCGCGAGTTGGCGGCCGGCGGACGCTACACGCTCTACCTGTGGCCGCCGCACTGCCTGGTGGGAAGCCCCGGCCACACGGTCACCGGCGTGGTGGACGAGGCCCGCACGCTCCACTCCCTCGCGCGAGCCTCACAGTCCTGGGAGGAGATCAAGGGGACCCACAACCTGACCGAGAACTACTCCGTGCTGCGCCCCGAGGTGCTGACCACCTGGGACGGCGGCGTCCTCGCCGAGAGGAACTTCCGGTTCTACAGGACCCTGGTGGAGGCGGACGCCCTGATCGTGGCCGGACAGGCCGCCAGCCACTGCGTCAAGAGCACGGTGCAGGACCTGATGGAAGAGATCCTTCGGGAAAACCCGTCGCTGGCGCGGAAGGTCTACCTCCTCACCGACTGCATGTCCTCGGTGGTTGTGCGCACCGAGAGCGGCGACATCGCCGCCGACTTCACCGAATCCGCCGAGCAGACCCTGGACGAAGCCGCCTCGGCCGGCATGCACCTGGTGCGCTCCACCGACCCGATGGAGAGCTGGCCGGGGATGTGAGCGGGGAGGCGCGACCGTCCGCATGCCGCGAAGATGCCCGCATCGTTATCCCCGCTTTCGCGGGAATGACGACCTTACAGTTCTCTAGAACTCTTCCAGGTGCTGTTTGACCCGTTGCAGGAACCGGGCGCCGATGGCGCCGTCCACGATGCGGTGGTCGGCGGACAGGGTGATGGTCATCATGGGGCGGACAGCGATGTCGTCGCCGTAGGGGACGACCCGCGGGGCGACACGGCCGACGGCGAGGATGCCGCTTTGGGGCGGGTTGATGATGGCGGTGAAGCTGTCGACGCCGAACATGCCGAGGTTCGAGACCGTGAAGGTGCCGCCCTGGTAGTTGGCAGGCGTCAGCTTGCGGTTCTGGGCTTGGATTGCCAGTTCACGGCTGCGGAGCGCCAGCTCCTCCAGCGGGAGCTTGTCGGCATTGCGGATCACGGGGACCACGAGGCCGTCGTCCACGGCAACGGCCATGCCGAGGTTCACTTCGCCGTGCTGTTCGATTCCCTGGTCCGTCCACGACGCGTTCATGGCCGGTGATTCCGCCAGCGCCAAGCCCACGGCCTTCAGGATGAAGTCGTTGACGGAAGGGATCGGCGCCTCCCCTTGCTGCTTCAGCGCGTCGCGCCGGGCTTCGACGCCGGTCATGTCCACCTCCATGCTGAGGTAGAAGTGCGGCGCCGTCTGCTTGCTTGACGCCATGCGTTCGCCGATGAGGCGGCGCATGCGGGTAAGGGGAATGGGGTTGTCGGCGCCGGCTTCCGCCTGAGCGCCTGGAGCCAGGGACAGCACGTCGCGGGCGACCACGGCGCCTTCCGGTCCGGTACCATGCACACCGGCCAGATCGAGGCCCCTCTCTTTCGCCAAGCGCTTGGCGGCGGGGGATGCGAGGGTCCGGCCGTTTCCGGAGGCGGTCCCGGCTTCCGTCTTGGCGATCGCCCGCGGCCGGGTTGCCTTGCGCGCCCGCGTCTGGCGGCGGCGCCCGCCCGAAGGTGCGGGTGTTTCCCGTTGCGGAGTCAGTGACTCGCCCGGCTCGACGATAAGCGCGATGACTTGTCCGACGGGGATGTCATCGTCGGGCGATGCGGCGACGCGGACGAGAACTCCAGAGGCGGGCGCCTCAACCTCCACCACCGACTTTTCGGTCTCGACCTCCATCAGCATCTCGCCCTTGCTGACGGAGTCCCCTTCCTGCTTGAACCAGCGCACCAGGCGGCCCGTCTCCTGGGTCGCCCCCATGGCCGGCATGATGACATTCACCGCCATCGCGCTTCGTTTGCCAGAGATACCGTGGTTGGAGGCCGGGCAGGAGCCGGAGGCACGCGGTCCCCTGCCCCGGCAACGGGATCACTCGTAGGTCACGCCCGGGACCGGCTTCTCCAGCACTTCCTCGAGGGTGGTGGCGCGGGACCATTGCTCGGCGGGCCGGCTCTCGCCCTCCCAGCCGATCTGGTCCATGGAGGCGTAGAGCTCGATCTGGAAGCCGTCGGGGTCCGTGAACTCGACTCCGGGGTTGCAGCCGGGACCCCTGCGGCCTTCGTACAGGATGGGGACGCCCTTGGCCTTCAGGAAGTCGCGGATCTTGAACAGCTCGGAGACGCTCCCCACCTCCAACGCGAAGTGGTTGAACGCCACCTGGTCCGGCTCGGGTTGCCCCTTGTTGGACTTGGACGGGAAGAGGGCGACGGCATGGTGGTCCGCCGCGTTGCGGAGAAAAACCATGCCGCGCTCGTTCACGTCGGACACCTTGAAGCCCATGATCTCGGTCCAGAACTTGGTGCTGCGCTCGAGGTCGCTCACGTTGAAAACCACGTGTCCGATCTTCTTGACCTTGATGGGTGTCGTTTCACCACTGCTCATATTCGTCTCCTTTCCGAACCGGTACGGGAACCTGTCGAACCCCGTATGCTTGACGGTCTCCTAATCGATGTGAACGAAGGCCCTGGCCCAGTTGTTTGGTGTCAGCGTGTGGCCCTGCCCGGTGACGTCCTCGGCGAGAAAAACGTCCCCGGCCACGAAGGTCCGCGAGGTGCCGTCGCCCACCCGGATCTCCGCCGAGCCCGAAAGCGTGATGCAGTACTGCCGGCGCGGCGCGGTGTGAAAGTCCCCCAGGTGGGTAGCCGGATCGTTCTTCAGCACCAGCCCCGTGGCCGGCAGCGTCTCGAAGAAGTAGCCGCCCTCGGCGCTGGCGTCGAGGTCCTCGAAGTGGGACTGGCCGTCGTCTCCGGTGAACAATCGAACGAACTGCACGGTGAACCTCCTGTATGCCCGAATGCGCGGCCTGACCGCGTCCCCCTTTTTACGCCTTCGTGGTGGGATAGATCAATCGTTGACCGTGCCGCCGGGGACCGCCCGACCCGTTATGCTATACTCGCCGCCATCCGAAACAGGGAGGCATCCATGCGACTCAAGGACAAGGTCACCATCATCACCGGAGGCGGACACGGACTGGGCAAGGCCTACGCCAAACGGTTCGCCGAGGAAGGCGCGCGGGTCGTCATCGCCGACATCGACGGCACGGCCGGGGAATCCGTCGCCGACGAGTTGAATCGCGCGGGACAGACGGGGTGGGCCAGAACCACCGACGTCACGAAATACGACAGCATCGAGGGGCTCGTGGCGGAGACCCTCGACCGGTTCGGCCGCATCGACGTGCTCCTGAACAACGCCGCCATCTACGTGACCCAGGAGATGTGGATGGGCCGGGTGGAGGACTGCCCGCTGGACGAGTGGGACCGCGTGATGGAGGTGAACCTCAAGGGCGTGTTCATGTGCTGCCGCGCGGTCATTCCCGTGATGAAAGAGCAGAAGTCGGGCAAGATCATCAACATCGCGTCGGGCACCTTCCTGAACGGCACCAGCAACATGCCCCACTACACCAGCTCCAAGGGCGGCGTGGTAGGCCTGACCCGGGTGATGGCCCGGCAGCTCGGCGACTGGAACATCAACGTCAACTGCATGACCCCCGGCTCCACCATGAGCGAGGACGTGATCACCGACGAGATTCGCAAGCGGCGGTCCGACAGCGCCGGCCGACGGGCCTTCAAACGCATCCAGATCCCCGAGGACGTCACCGGCACCGCGCTTTTCCTGGCCAGCGTCGACAGCGACTTCATGACCGGACAGTTGCTGGTGGTGGAAGGCGGCGGGATCATCCACTAGGCGAAATGCAAGCAAGGAGCATTCTCGTGCGGAAGACCTTTGCATAATCCAGGTTGAATGGGCAAAGTTAACGGAAAGGCGTCGCTGAAGGAGGGAAAAGAGACGAGATCCCGCAAACAGGGAGTCCATATGACAAAGCAACTCAGGGTCATTGTTGAGAAGCACAGCGATGGGTACGTAGCCTATCCGCTCGGACTGCGCGGCGTGGTTGCTGGCCAGGGCGACACCTACGAAGACGCCCTTTCCGACGTCAAGTCCGCTATCGCGTTCCACATCGAGACGTTCGGCCCTGACGTCTTTGACACCGACTCGCCAGCGTTGGAAGTCTTCATTGCCGAAGCAGGAATTACTTTCTAGATGGCGCGGTTTCCCGCCGATGCGCCACGTGAACGGGTCATCAGGGCGTTCACGCGTTTGGGCTTCCGCATAGTGCGACAAGGCAACCATATCGCCATGATGAGGGACGAGGCCGACGGCACGCATACTCCCTTGACCATGCCTGCCCATCGCCGCATCAAGCGTTCGACGTTGCGCCTTATCCTGACGCAGACAGGGATACCCCGAGACGCCTTTTTGAAGGCATACGACGACCCTTAAAATTCGAAGCTCCAGGCACAAGATGGCGGAAGACGAACACGTGGAGATCACCGAATTCAAGGAGCCTACGATCCTCCTCTCGATAGGCAAGAGCTTGAAGGATGGGCGTAGTATTTACGACGCTGCCCGGTTTGCGTGGAAAGTAAACCCGGAGAAGCTTACACGATCCTACCGACTGGTGTTGGCGCATTCCGACGGAAGAGTGGTTGGGGCTTATCGTCCAACCGAATGGCTGGAGGCGAACCACAGAAATTTCCCCGGCCCAGAACTTCGTATGGATCCAAAGGACGAGTTCACCAACTGGATGCCAGGACGCTACGGATTCACTGGCAAGTGTGCCAAAGATGTATGGAACTCTTATGTAGGGAAACGGGTGCCGGAGAAACTCCGCAGGAGCCGGAACCCCGTTCGGTATTGTAAACCCACCTGATCATGAAACGTATCGTTGTCAGCAACCGGCCTGCGACTTCGTATCCCAGACCAGCTTGAGACTCCCGCACGATTCCCCTATCTCGCCCCGAGCCCGTTCCGGCGGGTAGCCCAGACAGTTTGAGACGTAGCGCACGCCGTCGATGACCCGGTCGCGGTTGCGGTGCTGGTGGCCGTGGACGTGGACGACAGAGCCCAACGCGCGGAGTTGGGCCTCGATCCGAGTGCTGCCGGCGACCCGGCTGAAGTTGAACCGGACGGCGCGGCTGGCGCGAGGGGGCGGTGCTGGCGGGGAGCGGAACATCACCTCCCGCCTGGGCAGGAAGTGGCTGAACGACAGCACGGGTGCGTCGTATTCGCGACCGAGATGGGGCTCGTTCATGTCAAGGAAGTAGTCCGCTACGGACAGCCGCTCCGGCCATCGGGTCAACACTTCGTCGGCCCACATGGAGAGGGTCGGGTCGTCACCGTCCCGGGGGACGTACAGGCTTTCGGCGCCCTGCTCCGGCTTCACGTACCAGGAGAATAGCGGCACTACCCAGGCACCGGGATCGTCCGAGCCGGAGGAAATCCGGGCCGGGTCCGTGGCGACCCCGAGGTCCGCGCACAAGCGCACGACCTTCCCGAACTTGTCCACTGAGTCTCCCGATTCACCGCGCCGGACCCAGAGCTCGTGATTGCCCGGCACGAAGAAGACGTGGGCAAACCTCTCGCGGAAGGCTCGGAGAACGCCGCCGAGTCTGGCGAGGTCGTCGGTGACGTCTCCCGCCACCAGCACGGTGTCACGTCGATGGTCACCGGCGGACAACGCCTCTACCAGCGCCATGTTCTGCGGGTAGTCCGCGTGCACGTCGGAAATGGCGAAAATACGCATGGCGGCTGTCGGACCCGATCCCGTACGGCCGGTCCCTCACACCTGTTCATAGCAGTTCCGTCTTGTTATCCGTAGACGCCTTGGCTATGATCGCGCCCGGCTGACCCGTCGGGCCGCCGGCGAAGAACCGTTGGCCGCGGGCTTGTGTACGTTGCGAATCCCATGAGCGAGGGAACCAATCACCGCCCCAGCGAACTGCTGGCCGCCCTGAAACGGGCCGGTGTCAGCGTCGTGGTCTCGGTCCCCGATAGCTGGATCGGGGTCTTCATGGAAAGGGTGGACGAAGATCCGGACATGACCCTGATCCGCGCCACCCACGAGGAGGAGGCCCTCTCCATCTCCTGCGGCGCGCGGCTGGGCGGCGCCCGCACCGTGCTGCTGATCCAGAACGTCGGGCTCCTGACCACGGGCGCGGGCATGGTGTGCCTGGCCCAGCGCTACCAGTTCCCGATCCTCATCCTGGCATCGTACCGCGGCTCGCCGCGGGACCCCGTCTTCTACCACATCCCCAAGGGACGTGCGACGGAGCCGGTGCTGCGGGCCTACGGGCTCTCCTATGCCGTAGCCCAACCGGACCTGGCCATTGGCCCGCAGGTGGAAACGGCCGCCACCTTCGCCGAGGAGGGCTCGGCGCCATTCGTGCTGCTGCTGGACAGCGAGGACATCCGCTGGTGAGCGACTCACCTCCGACACGCGAAGCCTACTACCGGGTCCTCGCCGAATGCGTGTCGGCCGAGACCCTGGTGGTGACCTCCCTGGGCAACGCTTCCTACGTCTGGTCCAACGTCTGCGACCGCCCGGAGAACTTCTACCTGGAAGACGCCATGGGGTTGGCACTGCCGCTGGCCCTGGGCCTGGCGGTGGCCCAACCCCAGAGGAGGGTGGTCGCGGCGGAGGGCGACGGTGGCCTGATGATGCACCTGGGAACCCTGATCACCGTGGGGTCCGTGGCTCCGCCGAACCTCACCGTGCTGCTGGTGAACAACAACATCCACGCGGCGTCCGGAGGGCAGCCGCTCACCAACACGGAACTCGACCTGGCGATGCTGGCCCGTTCAGCCGGCATCGGCAAGGCAGAGAGCGTGGCCTCACTCGAAGCCTTCCGGACGCTCCTGCCGCCGGCCTTGACAGAGGACGGCCCATCCTTCCTGGTGCTGGCCACCGAACCTGACATACCCCCGGTGAAGCCGGCGTTCCCCATGAACCCGCCCATGATGAAGCAGCGTTTCATGGATGCGATCGGGGCGCCGCGCTACGTGCCGGCCATGTTCCGCTCCTGAATCTCAGGCCATCCGAGCAAGGGCCTTCCCGGCCGCCGAAACATGTTGACAGGGTTCCGGCAAAGGCGTCTAATCGGGCCGGGCATCGGCGGGAACCGACGAGTTCCCGGGACTTACGCGTTGCGGGCGCCTCTGCATGGTGCCCCGAGAGGAGGAGCGAAGATGAAGCGAAACGGCTTGATCGGAGTATTCGTTGTGGCGGCGCTGGCGCTGTTCTGGAGCGGAGCCGAACACGCATCCGCCCAGACCAAATTGAACATGGTGGGCTCCTGGCCGCCGGGGGTCTCTTCCGCGGCCGATGTCGGCATCCGCTACATGGAAGAAGTGAACCGGCGCGCAAAGGGCAAGGTCGTCATCAACTTCAAGGGAGCGCGGGAGGTGGTGCCGACCTTCGACCAACCGGAGGCGCTGGTGCGAGGCGTTTTCGATGTCTGGTACGGCGCCCTGAACTACTGGGCGGGCGTGGTCAAGCCGGGATACGTCACCGAGCTGTCGCCGATGGAGCCTCCCGACGGCGGGCCGGGGAACGCGCTGCACGACTTCATGGTGAAGATGTACGAGAAGCAGGGTGTGCGCTACCTGGGCGCCTTCTCGGGCGACCGGAACACCGGCAACCATTTCATGTCCACCCAGAAGGAGGTGTCCAGCCCGGCCGACCTCAAGGGCATGAAGATCCGGGTCCCGCCGCTCACGCGCTTCTTCGTCAAGGCGGTGGGCGCGGAGCCGGTAACCCTTCCGCCGTCGGAAGTCTACCTCGCCCTGGAGAGAGGCACGGTGGAAGGCTTCACTTGGCCGTACTATGACGGCTTCACCAACTTCGGCTGGCACAAGGTGACCAAGTTCCTCATCGGCCACCCGCTGTACCGGGACGGCATCGGCATCGCGGTGAACCTGAAGAAGTGGAACAGCCTGTCCAAGGACGTGCAGCAGGCCATGCTGGATTCCGTGGCGCCGGTCCAGCGCTGGTCCGCCGGGTGGATGTCCGCGCACCAGGCCTATCAGTTGGCGGCCATGAAGAAGGCCGGCATGAAGGTCATCAAGTTCTCGGACGCCGAGGCGAAGAACTGGGCCAAGACCTCCAACGAGGCCCTGTGGGCGCATTTCAAGACCGTGATGAGCGCGGACGACTATGCCGCGGCCAGGAAGCTGATGGGATACAACTGACGACTCACACCCCTGCATGACGGCCGGCAAGAAAATCATCCGCATCTTCGACTGGCTCCTGGATGCCGGCGCGGCGCTGTCGGGCGCCCTCTTGGTGGCCGTCATGCTCCTCACCTCCGTCAAGGTCTTCTTCCGGTACGGTCTGCGGGAGGGCCTGCTGGGGGTCGACCAGATCAGCGGAACGCTGCTTGTCTACATCGCCTTCCTGGGCGCCGCCTGGGTGCTCCGGCGGGAAGAGCACGTCACCATCGACCTGCTGGTCACCCGGCTCGGAGCCGCGACCCGCCGCCGGCTGACCTGCGTCAACTCCGTCATCGGCGCCCTGATCTGCCTGGTGGTGGCCTACTACGGCACCGTCGAAGCTGTCACCTCCTGGCAGCGGGGTATCCTCATCCCGGCCGAGATCGAGATCCCCAGGGTCATCAACCTGGGCGTGATCCCGTTGGGCTGCTTTCTCCTCTCCCTCCAGTTCATGAGACGGGCCCGGCGCGCCCTCGACGACGGCGCGCCGCCGGCCACCGCCGACCCAGGCCAATGAGGTAAGCGCCGGTGGAGTGGTGGGCCTACATGCTCTTCTTCTTCGGCGGTCTGACCGTGCTGCTGCTCACCGGACTGCCGGTGGCCTTCGCCTTCACGCTGGTGAACATCATCGGCGTCTACGTCTTCTGGGGCGGCTCCATCGGGCTGCAGCAACTTGTCCTCAGCATCGACAGCTCCATCTCCACCTTCGTGCTCGTGCCCGTGCCCATGTTCATCCTCATGGGCGCGGTGATGTTCCATTCCGGCGTGGCCTACAAGATGATCGACGTGCTGGACGAGTGGCTGGGGCGCATCGCCGGCAGGCTGTCACTGCTCGCGGTGGGGGCCGGCGCGCTCTTCGCCACCCTCACCGGAGTGGCCATGGGCAGCGTGGCCATGCTCGGCTCCACCCTGGTGCCGGACATGGAGAAGCGCGGCTACAGCAAGTCCATGTCCTACGGGCCCATCCTCGCCAGCGGCAGCCTGGCGATCATGATCCCGCCCACCGCCCTGGGCGTCATCCTGGCGAGCCTGGGCAAGATCTCGGTGGGCAAGCTCCTGGTGGGCATCATCATTCCCGGCCTGATGCTGGCCGGCGTCTACGCCGCCTATATCGTCATCCGCTGCACCCTCCAACCCTCCCTGGCCCCCGCCTACGACGTGGCGCCGACGCCCCTGGGGCGCCGCATCGCGGACACGTTCCGGTACGTGGTGCCGCTGGTGTCCGTCATCGTCATCGTCATCGGCACCATCTTCTTCGGCGTGGCCACCCCCACGGAGGCCGCCGCCGTCGGCGCGCTCTTCTGTTTCCTGCTGGCCATGGCCTACGGCAAGCTTACCTGGACCGTGACCAAGGAAGCGGTGGGCACCACCACCTCCATCGCCGTGATGGTGCTGATCATCCTCACCGGCTCGGCCGCCTTCAGCCAGGTCCTGGCCTTCACCGGCGTCACCTCCGGGATCACCCATCTGGTTGTGGACCTGCCCGTGCACCCCATCGTCATCCTGATCCTGATGCAGGTGGTGCTGGTGTTCCTCGGCATGTTCATCGAGCAGACCTCCATCGTGCTGGTGACCATCCCCATCTACATGCCCATCGTCAACGCCCTGGGATGGGACCCGGTCTGGTTCGGCGCCATCATGCTCCTGAACCTGGAGCTGGCCACCATCTCGCCGCCCTTCGGGCTGTCGCTGTTCGTCATGAAGGGCATCGCGTCGCCCGGCACCACCATGGGCGACATCTACCGCGCAGCCCTGCCGTTCGTGGGGCTGAACCTCGTGGTCATGGCGCTCATGATCATCTTTCCCGCGCTCGTGCTGTGGCTGCCCAGCCTCATGAACTGACCCTTCCCCCCACGCCCCCACAACCCGCCCGCGGCGCTGCCTTCCGCGGATTCCGGTCTCGCTCCCGAAAAATCGCGAAGCCGCGCTAAAGTCTCCGGCCTTTCCGGCGATTGATCCATTATAGGCGCCGGGACGCCATGGACCCGGCATGATCCAAACGTCTTGCGCGAAGGAGGTACACAATGCGCAAAGGTTCGAGAGGCCGTCGGCCGTGGCTATTGACCGCCGCGATATTGGGGGTGTTCCTGTGGGCCGGGTTTCCGGCGTGGAGCCAGGGCATCTTCATCAACGAAGTCCACTACGACAACCGTGGCGCGGACGCGGACGAGGGAGTGGAGGTCGCCGGTCCGGCCGGCGCCGACATGAAGGGGTGGAGCCTCGTCCTGTACAACGGCAAAAACGGCAGGCCGTACCGGACCATCCCCCTGGAGGGCACCATTGCCGACCAGCAGGGAGGGTACGGCACGGTCTCGTTTCCCATCAACCGCATCGAGAACGGCGCGCCGGACGGCATCGCGCTGGTCAACCCGAACAAGGAAGTGGTTCAGTTCATGAGCTACGAGGGCGGCTTTACCGCGGCCTCGGGACCGGCCGAGGGCCTTGCGGCCAAGGACATCGGCGTGCGCGAAACCAACTCCACGCAGACCGGCCACTCGCTCCAGCTCAGGGGCTCGGGCAATGCCCTGGCCGACTTTACCTGGCACGGACCCAGCCGTGCCACCCCCGGATCGGTCAACGCCGACCAGACCTTCGTGGCCTCCCCCGGGGAAACCACCGGCGACGGACGGAGCGCGTCCGAGCCGGTGGAGGTGGTGAAGGAAAGCCGCTGAGCCGGGTTCTTGCCCGGGTTTTGCCGGAGAAGCAGGCTTCCCGTCCCTGGGCGGGGAGCCCCTTCTTCGCGGGCTCCGCGCCGCCGGTCATGCCTCGTCCTGCGCCACCACCGCGCCGTTCGCGCCATTGACGCGCCGCCGTCCTTTCAGTAACGTTGTACGTCGACAAGCGGTCGAGAACCACGTTCGGAAGGACAGGAAACATGGCAAAATTTCGCATACAACCGCACGGCAGACTTCAGGAATGGGTGGCGGAGGAGTTGGGATACTTCAAGGACGAGGGGCTGGACTACGAGTTCGTCTTCGGTATCGTTTCGCAGCAGTCCGAGAAGCCCAAGGAAGTCCGCCACGGCGCCCTCGAGGACATGAAGGACGGTCGGGCCTGCGACGTGAGCTCGGCCTGTCACTGGATGGTCAACGTGGCGGCCACCGGACAGCACGGCCGCATGTGGGGACACGCCTACTCGGTGACGCCCTCGGGCATCTTCGTGCCGCCGGAGTCCGAAATCCGCAAGCCCCGCGACCTCGCCAACGTGGAGATCGCGGTGGGCTATCACTCCGGGAGCCATTTCTCGGCCTTGCAGGCGCTGGAGCCGATCCTCGACTCTTCGGAGGTGAAGCTGCAGTTTGCCGGCCGACCGCTAGACCGCATGGCGCGGCTGCTGGAACGTGACGTTGCGGCCGGCAACGTCTTCGGCGCACCCATGTACGTGCTGGAGCAGCAGGGGTTCCGCAAGATCGTCGATACCACGTTCATGATCGGCTTCCTGCTGGAGCCGGACGCCGACGAAGAGGACACCAGGAAGTACTTCAACGCGCTGCAACGCGCCCAGCGCGACATCGACATGGAGCCGGAGCGGTACCGGCACTATCTCCTCAGGGAGATTCCCGAGCGCTACCACGAACTGGTGGACGTCAGCGCCATGGGAGTCGGCGAGCGCATGGTCTTCGAACCCTACACACGGGAAGTGTACGAGAAAACGCACCGTTGGATCGCGACGCGAAATCTCTTCGACGGCGACACACCCCTGGATGAGCCCTACGAGTCGGCGGTGGTGCTGTAGCGATAGCCCTTCCAACCAACGACAGGAGGCGGTCATGGCCATCAACGCTCGACCCGTTGTTGAATCGGACGCCGACTACGCCCTCATCGACTCCGACGCCCACGTGGTGGAGACCGAACGGACGTGGGAGTTCATGGATCCGGAGGACGAGAAGTATCGTCCGGTATTGGCGGCTCACCCCACGGACCCTCACTTCCAGTGGTGGATCATCAACGGACAGGCCCGGGGCTTCCGGTTCATTACCCTCACCGAGGAAGAGATGGCCGAGCGGTCCCGCGAGCAGGGCCGCGACCTCGTGACCCCCATCGGCTCCCGCGAGGACGACGTGGAGCGGCGGCTGCGGCACATGGACCGCTTGGGAATCGACACCCAGGTGCTGTTCCATACGCTCTGGACCGTGCCCACCACCGACCAGCCGGAGGTGGAGCTGGCGCTGTGCAAGAGCTGGAACCGCTGGGTGGCGGACATGTGGGAAAGGGCCCAGGGGCGTTTGCGGTGGTGCACCGTGCTGCCGTTGATGAGCATGGACGCGTCCCTGGAGCTCCTCAACTGGGCGCGCGACCACGGCGCGGTGGGGATCTCGATCCCGCCGATCCTGGGACGGCGGCTCGTCATCGACCCCTATTTCCACCCGCTCTGGGAGGAAGCCCAGCGCCTCGACATGGTCGTCGCCACCCACATCGGCAACGGCAACCAGGACATCGTCGACATCACCCGGCCGGCCTACGACCCCAACGCCTTCGGCCTCATGCGGTTCCGCCTCCTGACCGCGGGTTCGTGCGAGGGACTGATCGAGAGCCAGCTCCCGCTCAAGTACCCCGACCTCCGCTGGGCCTTCATCGAGGCGGGCTCCATGTGGCTCCCCTGGATGCTCCACGAGGCCAAGCGCCGCAGCCTGCAGCGCGGCACCCCCCTGCCCGACGACGTGCTCAAGGAATTCAACATCTTCGTCACCTGCCAGAACGACGACGAGTTCGCCTACACCCACCGTTGCGGGCCGGACAACCTCGTCATCGGCAGCGACTACGGGCACTACGACGGCTCGAGTCAGATGGACGCCCTGCGCATCATGCAGCAACGGACCGACATCGACGAGGAGTCGAAGCGCAAGATCCTGCACGACAATCCCAAGAGGCTGTGGCGGCTGCAGGACCCCGCGGCGCGTTCCCCATCCGGCAGCGGAGACGGGCGCGGCGGAGCGGCGCCATGACGTGTCCTTGAGCCCGTCCGTCAAAGGCGGGTGGTTTCGATCTCCAGACCCAATGCGTGCTTCCCGGCCAGCTCATAGGCGACTTGGCGCGCCTGCGCATGCTGGCTGATCACGTGCAGGTCCTGGAAGTGGCGCTGGATGAGGTTGCCCTCGTAGATGACCGTGGTGCCGGAGGCGTTGTAGAGTTGCTCCACCACCTGCACCGCGACCCGAATGCAGTGGGTCGTGGCCAGCCGCAACGCTACCCGCCGGTCCAAGGTGAGAGGCCCCTCCGACGCGGCTTCGGCCCAAAGTGCGCGCACGGCGTCACGCAGATAGGCACGACCGGACGCCAGCGCGGCCAGGGACTGACCCACCGTCACCTGCACCGCCGACTGGTCGCGCAGCATGGCCTGCATGTTGTGGGGTGTCTTGGCTCCGGCCAGTTCCATGAAGGCGTCCAGGCACGACCGAGCCGCCCCCAGGGCGAGGGCGGCGTCACCACAGGAGAAGAGCAGGACGGTGGAGAGCCGGTAGAGCGGACCGGGTTCCACCACCGGGGCGCCGCGC
>JAJDTQ010000236.1 GCA_022827045.1 Candidatus Binatia bacterium | reverse complement strand
AAAGATCGTCGTCGAGAACCGACATGCGCTCAAGGATAGCGCAGATCGAATCGTGTTACCAGCCTAAATCCTTGCACACCTTCAGTTCGGCGTGGATAATGACCCAGACACGGGACTCCACGGCATGCCCGAACGCTTACGTCATGCGTGCACTCGCGCTGCCCGCAGATTGATCCAATCCGGTTGCGATTCCGTTACGGTATTTCTACCAAGCTATTAACTTATTGATTAACAACGTAAAACTCCGACTCCCTGCATAAAAGACCAGCAGATTATGGTGTGAATTAACCAGACAGGACACTAGCATGGCCGGTCCCCTCGGTCTCGGCCATCTCGACGAGCTTGAGGCCGAATCCATTTACATCATGCGCGAGGTGGTGGCCGCGTTCTCGAAGCCGGTCATGCTCTACTCCATCGGCAAGGACAGCTCGGTCCTTGTGCGGCTGGCGCAGAAGGCCTTCCATCCGGCGCCGCCTCCCTTCCCGCTGCTGCACGTGGATACCACCTGGAAGTTCCCGGAGATGTACGAGTTCCGCGAGCGAACGGCCCGCGCGACCGGAATGGAGCTCATCGTCCATATCAACCAGGAAGGACTTGACCAGGGCGTCAACCCCTTCACCCACGGATCGGCGCTCCATACGGACGTGATGAAGACCCAGGCCTTGAAGCAGGCGCTCGACAAGTATGGATTCGATGCGGCGGTGGCGGGGGCGCGGCGCGACGAGGAGATGTCCCGGGCCAAGGAAAGGGTGTTTTCGCTACGCACCCGGACCCATCGCTGGGACCCCAAGAACCAGCGCCCCGAGCTCTGGCGCCTCTACAACACCCACGTCCGCGACGGCGAGTCCATGCGGGTCTTTCCGCTCTCCAACTGGACCGAGCTGGATGTCTGGAACTACATCGACCGGGAAAAGATCCCGGTGGTGCCGCTCTATTTCGCCGCCCCGCGGCCGGTGCTGCACCGTTCGGGAACGCTCATCATGGTGGCCGACGAACGCATGAAGCTCGAGCCCGGCGAAGAGCCCGAGATGAAGAGGGTGCGCTTTCGCACGCTGGGCTGCTACCCGCTGTCCGGCGCCATCGAGTCCGCCGCCGACAGCGTGCCCGCGATCATCCGCGAGATGCTGACGGCCACGCACTCCGAGCGCCAGGGACGCGTCATCGACCACGACGGGGAAGCCTCCATGGAGCGGAAGAAGCAGGAAGGTTACTTCTGATGCCCGGCACGGGGAACGGGCAGGAGTTCCAAGCCTACGTCAACGCCCGCGAAGACAGGGACGTCCTGCGCTTCATCACCTGCGGCAGCGTGGACGACGGCAAGTCCACGTTGATCGGCCGGCTGCTCTACGAATCCCGGTTGGTGTTCCAGGACCAGCTCGCGAAGGTGGAGGCCGACAGCAAGCGGCACGGCACCCAGGGCGATAACCTCGACCTGGCGCTCCTGGTGGACGGACTTCAGGCGGAGCGTGAGCAGGGCATCACCATCGACGTCGCCTACCGCACGTTCTCCACCGACAGGCGCAAGTTCATCGTCGCCGACGCGCCCGGGCACGAGCAGTACACGCGCAACATGGCCACCGGCGCCTCAACCGCCGATCTCGCGGTGGTGCTCATCGATGCACGCAAGGGGGTGCTGCCCCAGACCTGCCGCCACACCACCATCCTCTCCCTCCTGGGAGTGCGCCAGGTGATCGTGGCGGTCAACAAGATGGACCTCGTGGCCTGGTCCAGGGACATCTTCGAGGGCATCGTCGCGGCCTACGGCGAATTCGCCCAACGGCTCGACGTCACCGATGTCACCTGCATTCCGCTATCGGCTCTCACCGGCGACAACGTCACCGGACCGTCGACTGCCATGGACTGGTATGGCGGGCCGACGCTGCTGCAGGCCCTGGAATCCGCCGAGGTGGCCGCCGGCCGCGAGAGCGCGCCTTTCCGCATGCCCGTGCAGTGGGTAAACCGCCCCAGCGCCGATTTCCGCGGTTTCGCCGGCACCGTCGCGTCCGGGCTCGTACGCTCCGGCGACCCCGTGATGTTGTGCCCCTCCCAAAAGACCTCGACCGTGAAACGCATCGTGGGCCCAAACGGCGACCTCGACGGCGCGCGCGTCGGCCAGGCCGTCACCCTCATCCTCGCCGACGAGGTCGACGTGAGCCGCGGCGACATCATCGCCTCCGCCGATGACCCGCCGAGCCTCAGCGACCAGTTCGCCTGCCACATCGTGTGGATGCACGAAAACCCGCTGCTGCCCGAGCGTCCGTATCTTCTGAAAATCGGCACGCGGTTGGCGGGGGCCCAGATAACGGCCATCAAGCACAAGCTCAACGTCAGCACGCTGGAGCACACCGCCGCCAGAACCCTCGCACTCAACGACATCGCCTACTGCAACATCGGCCTCGACCGCCGGATTGCCTTCGACCCCTACCGGGAACTAAGAGAGACCGGCGGTTTCATCCTCATCGACCGCTACACCCACGAGACGGTGGGCGCGGGCATGATCGAATTCGGACTGTCGCGCGGCTCCAACCTGATGCTCCACCAACTCGCCATCGACAAGCCGGCGCGGGCGGCGCAGAAGAACCAGACCGCCTGCGTCCTGTGGCTCACCGGATTGTCGGGGGCGGGCAAGTCGGCCACCGCCAACGCGGTGGAGCGGCGCCTGCACGCCATGGGGCGGCACAGCTACACCCTGGACGGCGACAACCTGCGGCACGGCCTGACCAAGGACCTGGGCTTCACCGACGCGGACCGGGTGGAGAACGTGCGGCGCATTGCCGAGGTCGCCAAGCTGTTCGTCGACGCGGGGATGATCGTTCTGGTCTCCGTGATCTCGCCGTTCCGCGACGAGCGCCGCATGGCGCGCGAGATGATGGACGAGGGCGAGTTCATCGAGATCTTCGTCGACTGCCCCATCGAGGTGTGCGAGCAGCGCGATCCCAAGGGACTCTACCGCAAGGCGCGTGCCGGGCAGATCAAGAACTTCACGGGAGTCGACAGCGCCTACGAGCCGCCCGAGAATCCCGAGATCGTGTTGAAAACCGGCGAGCGAAGCGTCGACGAGGTCGCCGACCAAGTCATTGACTATCTCAACAACGAAACGGACCTGCAGGCGGACCAAGCAACTCCTCGGTGATCCGCCCGCCAGCGGTGACGATTCCGCTCGTTTACGTTCCCGGCACTGGGTGGGATGGGATGGCTATCGAGCCTCAGGAAGAACCCTGGGGCTCTTCGTCGTCCTTGGAGTCTCCGTCGACCTCGGTTTCGGGGGCCGCCGCGGGCGCGTCCTCCGCTGGCGGCGCCGCTGCGGCCGGCGGCGTCTCCTGCGCAGGTTCCGCCGCGGCGGGCGGGGCGGGGGTCTCCGCTGCCGGCGGCGCCTCTGCCGGGGCAGCGGCCTGGGTCGCCTCCGCCGCGGCGGCGCTCGGCGCCTGGACCTTGGCTTCCCGTGACAGCTTGCGCGTCTTCTTCTTCAGCCGGTTGATCCTTCGCCGCAGGACCTTGCGCTTGCCGGCTTCCTTCTCTTCGGCCTTCTCTGCTTTCAGCGCCCTGATCTTCTCCTTGACCGCGCCAACGCCGGAGTCTGCTGTCACGTGTGCCTCCTTTGGATGAATGAACGGTAGGGGTATCACATCGGAGGCGAAATCCAAAACATGGGCGGCGCGCTTACCGCCTTGTCCTACCGGTCGTCATCCCAGCCGCCCCAATAACGCCTCGTGGCGTACGGGTTGGGGTGCGGCAGGATGAAGAACTCGGTGCTCTTGGGAAGCATCCGGCGCGTAAGCACCAGCCGGGAATCGGGTTGGCGCTGGACCGGATAGCGGCCGTCGAGGAAGGACGTGAAGTACTCGGCCTGGTGCGGGTCGTCGTAGTGCATCGGCAGCACGATGGGCGGCTTCACCTGCTCGATGACCTTGACGAGGTCGCTGAAGCCCAGGTTGTTGCGCGCGTCGATGGGAATCATCATGACGTCCACCCGGCGCAGCAGCTTCTCCTGCTTCTCGGTGAGCAGGTGGCCGATGTTGCCCAGGTGGGCGAGACAGAGGCTGCCCATCTCGAAGACGAAGATCGAGTTGGCGATGCGGGTGAAGTCGTAGTTCCGGGCGCTGGGCAGGTTCACCACCACGATGTCCTTGACCTTCCTGCGCACCGGCTGCCAGCGCTGGTCCAGCGTGATGCCCCGCAGCACCAGGGGATTGCCGCGCACCGCCTCGACATTGTTGTGGGTGTAGTGGCCGTTGCTCACCGTCACCGCGTCCGCGGTGATCCCTGGAGTGACGTCGAAGTTGGGATCGGCCACCACGCGAGTGCCGGTGCCCGACCGGATGGCGAAGCTCGAGTGGCCGAACCAGCGGAGACTGTACCGGCCGAGGCCGAGGTCCGGTTTGGCGGACACGTTGGCGAGCTGCGTCGTGCGCGCCAGATGCGTGCCCGGATCGAGGGTCCGGACCAGGTTGGGATTGCAGATGGCGCCCGCGGCCTGTGCGCTCAACAGCGCCGCCAACCCCAGCACGAGACCTGTCAAACCGTATCTTGACATGGCTACTCCCCCATGGCCCGCGCAACGCTGCCCGCGGGCGTCATGAGCACGACTCGCAACTACCGTAGAGAGAAAGCTGGTGGGAGGTCACCGTAAAACCGGTGTCGGGCGAGAGGACGGGCGCAGCTTCTTCCCTGCGGTCGAGGGTGACATCATAAACTTTTCCACACTTTTCGCAAATGAAATGTGGGTGCTTTCCGAGAATCGGGTCGAAGTGCTGCGTGCGCTCGATGTTGAGGATCTGCACCTTGCCGTCGGCGGCCAGCTTCTGAAGATTGCGGTAGACCGTGCCCAGGCTGATGTTGGGAATCTCCCTGCGCACCCGCTCGTAGATCTGATCCGCGGTAGGATGGGACATCTCGTCCTTGACCACGTCCCAGATCACTTGAAGCTGCCGTGTCCGTCTCGTGGACATGACGACCCCCGGCGGCGTCCCCGGGATGCTATCCCAAGTCCTTGAGCAGCTCCGCCTTGGTGGCGGCGGTCAACGGGACCTCGGCGTGGTAGTTTTCGTGGTCCACCACGATGGCGGCATCCCGGTCACGCAACGCTTCGGTTTCGTCCGCGCTGAAACCGAAGGTAATGTACTGCACCGCGCTTATCTTGTCTTCCTTGCTGCGGCCTTCCTCGAACCTGGCGCGAACGGTGTGGCCGTCGCCGATCTTGAGAAAGACCCGCTCGTCGATGCCGAGAAACTTGAGAAGCTCCTCGCGCAGGTTGGTCTGGTCCTCGATCTCCAGGAAGAGGGTCGCCCTGAGCTCCCCCGCGTCCGGAATGAGCTCGTTGTAGACGTCGATCTCCTCACGGATCTTGTCCAGGTCGCGGATGCTCTCGGCCCGCAGCATCTCCTGTATCTGAAAGATCACCGTCGCCCTGTTCTCGAACACCAGGGAGACCTTGTCCCCCACCGAAACCCGCCGGTGCTTCTTGAGGTCGATGATCTCGCGCCGGAAGGCGGCGCGCTTCTCTTCGTAGGCGCCGGCGCCGACGATGTCGTTCAGCGTGATCTTTTCCATCTTGCGGCAAAGACCGGAAGTTGCCGCCCCGTCCCCGCGAGGGATACTCCCCACGGGTTCGAGGCGGCAGGATAACCGGGCAAACGGGCTGCCGGATCAACCCGCGTCCGCCGGATCCTTTCCGGCGACTGCCTGCAGGCCCTTGTTGAAACGGCCGGCGTGGGATTTTTCGGCCTTGGCCAGGGTCTCGAACCACTCGGCCAGCTCCTCCAACCCCTCGTCCCGCGCGGTCTTGGCAAAGCCGGGGTACATCTCGGTGTACTCGTAGGTTTCGCCCTCCACCGCGGACTTCAGGTTCTTCTCGGTGGTGCCGATGGGAACGCCGGTGCAGGGGTCGCCGACTTCCTTCAGGAAATCGAGGTGACCGAACGCATGCCCCGTCTCCGCCTCGGAGGTGTCGCGGAACAGCCCGCCCATGTCGGGATATCCCTCGATGTCCGCCTGCCGGGCGAAGTAAAGATAGCGACGATTGGCCTGGGACTCGCCCGCAAAGGCGTTCTTCAGGTTCTCGTGGCTCTTGGTGCCGTTGATGCTTGCCATAGGGTGCCTCCTTATCAGTAATGGTTATGATTAGTAGCTGAAGCCGATCTGCAATTCAAGGGCGGACACACCGGAGGACTGCCTCGAAACCACCCGTGGCGGACCGCAACTGGCCTGCCGCCCGCTGTTTTGCTATCCTGCCGGTGTCCATGGACGACATGATTTCCATCGCGGACTTCCAGGCCCTGGACCTGCGCATCGGGACGGTCACCAGCGCCGAGCCGCACCCCAACGCCGACCGGCTCATGGTGCTCAAGGTGGACCTGGGTTCGGAGGAGCGCCAGCTCGTGGCCGGCATCCGCGGACACTACACCCCCGAGGAGATCACCGGCCGGCAACTCGTGGTAGTGGCCAACCTGAAGCCCGCACGGCTGAGAGGCATCGAGAGCCAGGGCATGATCCTGGCCGCATCCACCGACGACCAACTCGTCATCCTGGCGCCGGAGCAACGGATCGCTCCGGGAGCCAAGGTTTCCTGACACATCCGGGTGTCCCCCATCGACAAAGCCGCGGGTACCTGCTGTATCGTCGACCTGTCGGCCCTGCGCGCCAACCTGCGCACGGTGCGCCGGCTGGTTGGCCCCGACGTGGAAGTCCTGGCGGTGGTGAAGGCCGACGCCTACGGCCACGGCGACATCGAGACCGCGCTGGCCTTGTGTGCCGAAGGGATCGGCCGCCTGGGCGTCGCCACGGTGGCGGAAGGCATGCGGCTTCGGGAGGCCGGCGTCGATGCCTCGATCCTCGTTCTGGGCAGCCTCTACCCCGGAGACGCCGCCGCCCTGGTCCGGCATTCCCTCGACCCGGTCGTTCCAAGTCTCGACCTCCTGGGACACCTCGACGCCTTCGGCGCGACGCACGGCGCCGAGATCCCCTTCCACCTCAAGCTGGACACCGGCATGGGCCGGCTGGGCCTCTTGCCGGACGCCGTCGAGGAGTGGCTGCCCGCGCTGCACGGGCTCAAGGCCGCCAAGCTGAAAGGTGTCATGTCCCACTTCGCCCAGGCCGAGGAGCCGGCGTCGCCGTCGTGCCGCGGACAACTGCGGGCATTCCGCCGCACGCTGGAGCGGATCCGGGTGACGCACGACGTGCCGCTGGCCCACATGGCCAACAGCGCCGCCATAATGGTGCTGCCCGAGACCCGTTTCGACATGGTCCGGCCGGGGGGAATGCTCTATGGAATCTACTCGCATCCGCCCTTGGCCGAACTCGTCCGCCTGGCTCCGGTGCTCACCTGGAAGACCCGCGTGCTGCAGCTCAAGACACTCCCTAAGCATTCCCCCATCAGCTATGGAGGCACCTTCGTAACCCGCCGCGAAAGCATCATCGCAACCCTGCCGGTAGGCTACGCGGACGGCTACAAGCGCTCCCTGTCCAACAAGGCCGTGGTACTGATCCGGGGCCGGCGAGCGCCCGTCGTGGGCCGTGTCACCATGGATTTGACGATGGCCGACGTTACCGCCATAGACGGTGTTCAGCCGGGAGACGAAGTGGTGCTGCTGGGGACACAGGACGGCGAGACCGTTTCAGCCGAAGAAATGGCTGGCTGGGCGGACACGATCTCGTACGAGATCCTCACGTCCATCAGCAGGGGCGTTCCGCGTCACTACATCGAGGCCAACCAGAAACCGAACGGCGCAGGCAGGCTCGAAACGGTATCTCCGGATGTATCCGAGACCTAGTGTCCTGTCCGAGTAGTTGAGACGGACCTCGACCTCACGGTCGACCTCGGTTGTGAGGAAACGGTTACCGAGGAAAGCGGCAACGTGACCAGCATGGTCGTACCCTTGCCGCTGCCTTCGCTCAGCGGGCGAATCTGTCCGCCCATCCCGATAACGAAGTTGGCGGTCGAATGGAGACCGAGCCCGCTCCCGGATTTCTTGGTGCTATAACCCGCGGTAAAGAGTATCCTGGGGTTTGTCCCGGCAATGCCGATGCCGTTGTCGCTCACTTCGAGTTTGAGAGAATCTCCCTCGACGTAGGCCCGGAGCCGAATGCAGGGGGTCTCCGTGAGTCCGCCTGATGCTGTTAGATCATCGATGGCTTCCATCGCATTCTTGGTCAGGTTGACGATCATCTGATGAAATCGGCTCTTCTGAATCCGGATCTCCTTCGGCGCGTATTCACAGTCGATATCGATCCTGACATTCCTTTTCCTGAGTGAATCCTCCAATACACCAACGGCGTCCGCGAACGCAGTACGGAGGTTCACATCCACCCGATCTATCCTCGAATTGCTGGGCATGTCCTGGGTGCGAATGATGTCCGCGATGTGGTTCGCCCTGTCCTTGACGCGCCCGACTGTCTTTGCCAGCTCTTCATTCCGACCGGCGAAATCTTCGGCGAGCGCAATGAGGAACGGCATCACCTTCCGGCCTTGCGAATCGTTCTTGATGTAGTCGATCCAATCGTCTCGATGGGCGTCCACGGCATCGGCCAGTGCCCGGAGGCGGCGTAGCGACGGATCGTCCGCCAGAGTCCGGTGAACGGTCTCGATTCCCGTAGTCACGCTGTTGATGGCGTTGCCGATGTTGTGGAGGATGGTGTCGACTATTTCCAGGCGCCCCTGCGCGAACGCCTGCATCAACGCATCCTGGGCCATCATCTGCTCTGTAACGTCGCGGAAGGTGACCACGCCTCCTCGGACACTGCCTGCATTGTTCCACAGCGGCCGCGCGCTCGCTCGGAGGTACACGCCGTCCGGTCTATGCCTACAGCGCAGGAACAGGTCCTGATCATCGATTGACTCGTCGCGGGACAGCGCGCGCACGAGCGGAAGCTCTTCCCTGGGTACCCGCGTTTCTCCATCGGGATAGAAGACTTCGTAGTGGTCCGTCCACCTCCCCGCGGAGACCTCGAATGCGCGGTGGCCAAGGATTCGCTCGGCACTGGGGTTGACGATCGTGGATTTCCCTTTTTCGTCAACCACGATCACGCCGTCGCCTATGCTGTTGACGACAGCTTCCAGGAGCTGGTTCCTGCCTTGCATCTCGGCAGCCGCTTGTCCCAACCGGCCCTCTGCTTCCCTGACCTGGGTCAGGGAGTGGTTCAGCCGCTCCGTTTCGCGCTGGAGTTGCTGGTTCCTGCTCGTCAGGAGGTCGTGAAACAGCTCCCGAGACCTTTCGTAGCTCCATCCGACGAGCATCACGAAGAGATAGCAGGAGAGAAACCTCACCTTGACTTCCGTCTCCATGATAGGGCTGACGACGGGTTCCGGCGCCAGCAGCACCACGGCCGTGGCGAGGAAAAAGCCCCCGGCCCAGACCAGACCCTCGCGCGGCCCGAAAAAAAAGTAAAGCAGCAGCGGCTGCGCGAGGTGGTAGTAGAGGAGACCGGTACGTATGGTAGCGAGGTAGCAAAGGCCGATGAGCACTACCAGGACGACGGGGCGATAGACCTTCAACTCGTCGACGCCGAGCCGAAGCGCGATGCGACCCGCGGCGAGACCCAATATCATGCCGATGTCGGTCCACATCGCCAGCATGTTGGCCTGGACGTAGTAGTATATGGCGAAGCCCGCCATCAGGACGGCGGCAACGCCGGCGATGACAAAAAAGACATTCCTCCGGCGCTGTACACCCATAATCTCGGGTTCCATCGTCTGTGTCTCCTCGATCAGCACCGCATCAGGCTCCGTCCTCTCGTCAGGCTGTGGCAAATCCCGTGGGGCAGGGACATAACGAATTCGTCATTCCCGCGCAAGCGGGAATCGTACCGGCGTCTCCGATGACTTCCCCGGATTCAAGCGGGCGGCTTGGGAAGTCCGTGTTTGATTTGTTATCCTGCCACGAACCGACGGATCGCCGCTTGTACCCATGGAGGGCTGAAAGGGAAGAGACGCTCGAGCGGTGAGGCTTGAACCGTTGGAAAGAAGGAGGGACCCTGCACCCGTGGGCACGATAAAGAGAGCGTTGGTCAGCGTATCCGACAAGGACGGCGTCATCGATTTCGCCGCCAGACTGGCGGGATTGGGCATCGAGATCCTGTCCACGGGGGGGACGGCCGCGTTGCTGCGGGAGAACCGCATCGACGTCACAGAGGTGGCGGACGTCACCGGGTTCCCGGAAATCATGGATGGCCGGGTCAAGACGCTCCACCCCAAGATCCATGGCGGCATCCTGGCGCTGAGGGACAAGCCCGCGCACCGCGCCCAAATGGAGGAGCTGGGCATCGGCGCCATCGACATGGTGGTGGTGAACCTCTACCCGTTCGAGGCCACCGTGGCGCGGCAGGCGCCGTTCGACGAGATCATCGAGCAGATCGACATCGGCGGCCCCGCCATGATCCGGTCCGCGGCCAAGAACCACCCGCACGTGGCGGTGGTGGTGGAACCGTCGGACTACGCGGCGGTGGCTGAAGAGCTGGCAGCCGGAGGCGGCGAGCTTTCACCGGACACGCGCTTCCGGCTGGCGTGCCGGGCCTTCCACCACACGGCGCGTTACGACGGCGCCATCTCCAACTACCTCGGGAGGCTCGACGAGGACAGGAAAGCCGGCCCGTGGGGCGACAAGCTGAACCTCCAGCTCTCCAGGCTGCAGGAGCTGCGCTACGGAGAGAACCCGCACCAGAGCGCGGCCTTCTACGCCCACGGCGACGGCGGCGTCCCGTCGGTGGCGCACGCGACGCAGATCCAGGGCAAGCAGCTCTCGTTCAACAACATCCTGGACGCCGACGCCGCCCTGAGCACCGTTCTGGACTTCACCGAGACCACGGCCGTGGCCATCAAGCACACCAACCCGTGCGGCCTCGCCACCTCCGACGTCTCGCTGGCCGACGCCTTCCGCAAGGCCAAGGCGGGAGATCCGGTGTCCATCTTCGGGGGGGTCATCGCGCTCAACCGCCCGGTGGACGCGGAAACCGCCGAGGAGCTGAAGCAGATCTTCCTGGAGATCGTCATCGCTCCTTCGTTCACGCCCGAGGCCCGGGAGATCCTGTCCTCGGCCAAGCGGCTGCTCAACATTCGCCTGCTGGAAATCGACATGACCCCGGCCACGGACGCGGCCCTGGACCTGCGCCGGGTCCATGGCGGCGTGCTGGTGCAGGACTGGGACCACAAGCCCGTCGACGTGCGGGAGTGCAAGGTGGTGACCGAGCGGCAACCCACCGACGACGAGTACAAGGCCCTGGGGTTCGCCTGGCGCGTGTGCCACCACGTGAAGTCCAACGCCATCGTGTTCACGTCGAGCGAGCAGTTGCTCGGCGTCGGCGCGGGCCAGATGAGCCGGGTGGATTCCGCCCAGCTCGCCGTCACCCGCGCGAAGACCCACGGCCTCGACCTCGCGGGCTCCGTGGTGGCGTCCGACGCCTTCTACCCCTTCCGGGACGGCGTGGACGCGGCCGCCGAGGCCGGCGCGCACGCGGTCATCCAGCCGGGCGGCTCCATCCGCGACGAGGAGGTCATCGCCGCCGCCAACGAGCACGGCCTCGCCATGATCTTCACCGGCATCCGGCACTTCAGGCACTAACGTGAAAATCCTGGTCATCGGCGGCGGCGGGCGGGAACACGCGCTGGTCTGGAAGCTGCGGCAGAGCCCGCGGGTGGACAAGCTCTACTGCGCGCCGGGCAACGCCGGCATGCGTGAGCAGGCGGAGTTGGTGGACATCGCCGCCGGCGAGATCGACAAGCTCGCGGACTTCGCCGCCCGGGAGGGCATCGACCTCACCCTGGTGGGACCGGAGCAGCCGCTGGTGGCGGGCATCGCCGACCGCTTCGAAGAGAGGGGCCTCAAGGTGTTCGGACCCAACCGCGAAGCCGCCAGGCTCGAGGGCAGCAAGGCCTTCGCCAAGGAGCTGATGCTGGAGAACGGCATCCCCACCGCGGCCTGCGAGGTGTTCTCGGACCTGGACGAGGCGCGCCGATACGTGGCGCAAGACCGCCCCTGCGCGGTCAAGGCGGACGGCCTGGCGGCGGGCAAAGGCGTGATACTGTGCTCGGGCAGGGCCGAGGCCGAAGCCGCCCTTGACGAGATCATGGGACGCAGGGTGTTCGGCGCGGCGGGTGACCAAGTGGTCATCGAGGAGCTGCTCGCCGGCGAGGAAGCCTCCTTCATGGCCCTCATGGACGGCGACGACTTCCTTCCGCTGGCGACAGCCCAGGACCACAAGCGCATCTTCGACGGCGACGAAGGGCCCAACACCGGCGGCATGGGCGCCTACTCCCCGGCGCCGGTGGTGGATGCGACGGTGCACGATGCGGTGGTCGAGCAGGTGCTCAAGCCGCTGGCGGCAGGCCTAAAACGTCGCGGCCTGGTGTATCGCGGAGTGCTTTACGCCGGGCTCATGATCACCGAGGACGGCCCCAAGGTGCTGGAGTTCAACGCCCGCTTCGGCGATCCCGAGTGTCAGCCGATCATGATGCGCCTTGAGAGCGATCTGCCGGCGCTGCTCCTGGCCACCGCCGAGGGACGGCTCCGGGAGATGGACGCGGAGTGGACGGATCGGGCGGCGGTGTGCGTCGTGCTGGCGTCCGGAGGCTATCCGGGAGAGTACGGAACCGGTATGGAAATAGAGGGCCTGGAGGCCCTCTATTCCTGGAGCGATGGATACGCGTTTCACGCCGGGACGAAACGCGAGGGCGGCCGGTGGCTCACCGCCGGCGGCCGGGTGCTGGGAGTCACCGCCTTGGGCGACACCATCGCCTCGGCCACCCGCGAGGCCTACGAAGGCGTGGGCAGAATCAACTGGGACGGCATGCACTACCGCCGGGACATCGCCCGACGCGCCATGGAACGCGGATGATGCAGGCAAGTGCCGCTCCCCGGGCAGCGCTCCGCTACTGCATCCCTTGGGAGAGGCTCCGATCCGACCCCCTCTCCCTCTGGGAGAGGGATGGGGTGAGGGCGCGCGGGAAGCAGAAAACACACAATGGAGGTAACAAACCGTGACGGAGCAGACTCCAAAGGTCGCGATACTCATGGGCAGCGATTCCGACGTGGAGGTCATGAAGGAGGCCGCGACGCGGCTGGAATCCTTCGACATCCCCTACGAAATGCACATCTCGTCCGCCCACCGCTCACCGGAGCGGACCCACGCCTATGCCAAGGGGGCGGCGGACCGGGGCATCGAGGCTTTCATCGTGGGCGCCGGCGCGGCCGCCCATCTGGCCGGGGTGGTGGCGGCGGTCACGACGCTGCCGGTGATCGGCGTGCCGCTGAGCGCGTCGGCGCTGGACGGTATGGATGCTTTGCTGGCGACGGTGCAGATGCCGGCGGGCGTACCCGTGGCCACCATGGCCATCGGCAAGGGCGGCGCCGCCAACGCCGGCATCTTCGCGGCCCAGATCATCGCCCGCAAGGACCCGGAGCTGGCCGGCAAGCTCGCCCGCTTCAAGGAAGAGCTGGCGGCCGGCGTCGAGGCCAGGGACCGGAAGCTGCAGGACAGCCTGAAGGGATAGGGGACGCGGCTTCTCGCCGCCACGCCCGGTGCGCGGGGACGGAACCCCAGGAGCCGGGAAGAGCGCTTATGGCCAAGATTTTTCCGTTTCGGGGGCTGACGTACAACCCTCAAAAGATCGGTGACTTCTCCAGCGTGGTGGCGCCCCCCTACGACGTCATCTCTCCCGAGTACCAGGCAGAGCTGTACGACCGCTCGCCGCGCAACGTCGTACGCATCGACTTCTGCCGTGACTCCGACCCCTACGACACGGTGCCGCAGCGGTTCCGGGAATGGCAGGAGGACGGCACCCTGGTGCCGGAGGACGCCCCGGCCATCTACTACCTGAGCCAGGAGTACCGGCTGCCGGACGGTATCCCCCGGGAGCGGCGCGGCTTCATCGCGCTGACCGCCATCGAGGACTTCGGCGGCGGCATCCACGGCCACGAGAACACCCTGGCCGAGCCCAGGGAGGACCGCCTGAAGCTGATGCTCGCTTGCGACGCCCAGTTCAGCTCCATCCTGGCCCTGTACACCGACGAGAAGCCCACCCTGACCGACGCCCTGAGCGAGCACGTGAGATCACGGAGACCCAAGGTCGAGGCCTCGGAGGGTGCGTACGGCACCTCCCGCCTGTGGGCGGTCACGGATACGGATCTCATCGGCATGGTGCAGGACGCCCTGAGCCGGCAGGCCGTCTTCATCGCCGACGGACACCACCGCTACGAGGCGGCCTGCGGCTACCGCGGCCGGCGCCTGGCGGCACGCCCCGGCGCCAGCGGGGACGAGGGTTTCAACCGCGTGATGATGTACTTCGCCAACCTCCAGGAAGAGGGCGTGGTGATATTGCCGACGCACCGGTTGGTCCGGGAGCTTCCCGACGCGCCGATGAAAGAACTCGAACAGAATCTGCAGCACCACTTTCACGTTGAGGAGTTCCCACGGGATGCGGACGGCCGGCGGCGGTTCCTGGACACGGTCCGGAACCCGGAGGGTGACCATCGGCTGGTCGGCGCGTGCTTCGGAGGCGATTCGCGCTACCTGGCCTTGCGCATCAGAGACAGCGAGACCCTGCACCAACTCGCTCCCGACATGGGTCCCGAGCTGCGCAGCCTGGACGTCACCACGCTGCACGTCCTGTTGATGGAGCATATCCTCGGCGTGTCCACCCGCGGCGCGGTGAATACCGACGCGGTGGCCTACACGCACGACGCGGAAGAGGCGCTGGCCGAGGTGGAGAGCGGCGGCTGCCGGGCGGCGTTCATCCTGAATCCCCCGACCGCCAGCGAAATGATCAGCGTCTCTCTCAAGGGGGAGAAGATGCCCCAGAAATCGACCTACTTCTTTCCCAAGCTGGTGACCGGCCTCGTGATCCACAAGGTGGAGATATAGGAGAGGGGACCGGAACACCCGCCGGCGCCCTCGGTCCCGGCGAAAGAACACGCAAGGAACACTGTCATGTCGAAGCTACATCTGACACTGGCGTGCGGCGACTACGACCGCACCAAGACGCTGCAGGACGGCTCGCTGAGCCCCGACGGCATCTCCCTCAACTACCTGCCGATGCAGGCCGAGGAGATCTTCTGGCGCATGGGACACCACCAGGAGTTTCACGCCTCCGAAATGTCCCTGGCCAACTACATCACCATGACTTCCCGGGGCGAAAGTCCGTTCACGGCCATCCCCGTGTTCCCGTCGCGCTACTTCCGCCATTCCTGCGTGTTCATCAACACCGAAGGGGGGCTCGACAAACCCGAGGACCTGCGCGGCAAACGTGTCGGCGTGCCGGAGTACTCCATCACGGCGGCGGTGTGGATCCGCGGCTTCCTGAGCGACGACCACGGCGTCAAGGCAAGCGACGTGGCGTGGTTCACCGGGGGCCAGGAAGTCCCCGGACGCAAGGAACGCATCGAGCTCAGGCTGCCGCCGGAGATCAAGGTTCAACCCATCTCCGGAGACCGGACCCTGAACGCCATGCTGGACAAGGGCGAGATCGACGCCCTGGTCACCGCGCGCATCCCCTCGTGCTTTGCAGCCGGCGCTCCGCATATCCGCCGCCTGTTCCCCGATTTCAAGTCCGTGGAGATCGACTACTACCGGCGGACGAAGATCTTCCCCATCATGCACACCGTCTGCATCCGCAACGACGTGTTCGAGGCCAACCCCTGGGTGGCCCGGAGCCTCTACACCGCCTTCTGCCAGTCCAAGGACGACGCCATCGCGCGTATGAACATCAACAACACCATGGCCAGCACGCTGCCTTGGCTCCAGGCCGAGATGGCCCTTCTCCGGGACGTCTTCGGCGACGACTGGTGGCCCTACGGCATCGAGCCCAACCGCCACGTCATCGAGGCGCTCACCCGCTACATGGGTGAGCAGGGCCTGCTGGGCGACAATATCCCCACGGTGGAAGAGTTGTTCGCGCCGACGCTGTTGGGGGACTACAGGCTGTAGCGTCCAGCGCCGCGGGAGGATGAACGCATGGGTGGGTTTCAAACCCGCCCGCGCTCGCATGCCGGAATCAGGGGACACGAAGCGATGACCCGCAAGGAAGCGGCGTTCATCCGTCAGGCCCGGGTAGGGATTCTGGCGACGGTCGACGAGCACGGCCAGCCGCTCAGCGTACCCTTCTGCTTCGCCTTCGACGGCGAGTGCCTGTACTCACCCATCGACGAGAAGCCCAAGGCCGCGGCGCCGCGGGAGCTGAAGCGGATCCGCAACATCCGCGCCAACCCCCGGGTGTCCGTGGTCGTCCACCGCTACGACGACGCGGACTGGTCCCGCCTAGCCCACATCATCATACAGGGCCGGGCCAGCGTGCTGACGCGCGGAGAGGCCCATCGCAAGGCCGTCCGGCTGCTGCGCCGGAAGTACCCGCAGTACCGAGCCATGGCCCTGGATGAACGGCCAGTCATCCGCATCCGCGTGGCGCGGTGTATCCGCTGGGGCGGGATCTGACCCCTACGCCACATCCTTGATCGACGACACGCCCGTGGCCTTCATCATGCGCTCCAGGAAGGCGTGCACGTGGGTGTATTTTGCGTCGATCTCGCGGTCCAGGGAGGTGTAGAGGTAGTGGAGCTGGGCGTAGATGGAGATGTCGGCCAGGGTCATGCGGCCGAAGATGAAGTCCCTGCCGGAATAGAGCAGGTCCAGGTTCTCCAGGTGAACCGCCAACCCCTCCTCGGCCTTTTTCACATCGTCGTCGTTCTGGGCCCTGCGGAAAGCCATGACGGTGCCGTTGAGGTCCTCGTCGGCCCAATCCTCCAGCATGAGGCAAAGCCCCTTGTCCGAGGGATTGTCCGGGTAGATGGTGGGCTCGGGAACTTTCTCCTCCCAGTACTTGGCCAGAACGGTGGAATCCTGAATGCACTGGCCGTCGATGTCCATGGTGGGGACCTTGCGCTGGTTGGAGAACGCGATCAGCGACTCGCGGTTGTCGGCGCGGACGTCCACCACGTCGTATGAAACCCCCTTCATGGTCAGGACCACGCGGAGCTTCTCGCAGAACATCGACGTCTTCGAATTGAAAAGCCTGTTTGCCATCGTAATGCCTCCTTGTGTTGGTTGAGAGACAGGCGGCCGAGTCTTCCAGGCCGCACCCGGACTGAATAGACCGTCGCCGCTCCGGCGTCAAATGACGGGCGGCGGGAATCCCAATCGCGTGTCCATTTGTGCTAGGGTGGGCACCATGAGCGAGATTCATTTCGTGGACACGACCCTGCGCGACGGCCAGATGAGCCTGTGGGCCACGCGCATGCGCACCGGCATGATGCTGCCCGTTGCCGAGCGCATGGACCGGGCGGGCTTCGACGCCGCCGAGCTGATGTCCAGCATCTTCCTCAAGAAGTGTGTCCGGGATCTCAAGGAAGACCCCTTCGAGCGCATCCGGCTGGTGAAGGAAAGGATGCCCAACACGCCGCTGCGCATGACCTCCGGGCGGTTCAACGCCTTCGAGGTGACGCCCTATTCGCTGTACGCCCTTTACCTGCGGCGCATGCGCGAGAACGGCATGAGTCAGGCCCGGATATCCGACGAGTGGAACGATCCGGCGGGGTGGAAACAGAAGGTGGAGACCGTCAGGGAAGCCGGGCTCGAGCCCATCATCAACCTGATCTACTCGGTGTCGCCCAAGCACACCGACGAGTACTACGTCGAGCGCGTGCGGCAGGCCGCGACCCTCGACCTGCCGCGCATCTGCCTGAAGGACCCCGGCGGTCTCATCACGCCGGACCGGGTCCGCACCCTGGTGCCGCTGGTGCTGGAGAACGTCAACGGCACCCCGGTGGAGTTCCACACCCACTGCACCACCGGGCTGGGGCCGGTGTGCTGCGTGGAGGCCATCAAGCTCGGCGTCACCATCGTCAACACTGCCATCCCGCCGCTGGCCAACGGCTCCTCCAACCCATCGCTGTTCAACGTCGCGGCCAACGCGCGGGCCTTGGGTCACACCACCGCGGTGGACGAAGAGTCGCTTCACGCGGTCTCCGAGCACTTCTTCCGCATCGCCGAGCAGGAAGGCCTGCCCCCCGGCCAACCGGTGGAGTACGACTACGGGCAATACCTGCACCAGGTGCCCGGCGGAATGTATTCCAACCTGCGCCACCAGCTCGAGAAGGTGGGCCTGGGCCACAAGTTCCACGAGGCCCTGGAGGAGTGCGGCCGGGTGCGGGAGGAGTTCGCCTATCCCATCATGGTGACTCCCCTGTCCCAGTTCGTGGGAAGCCAGGCCGCCATCAACGTCATCGTCGGCGAGCGCTATACTCAGGTCACCGACCAGAGCATACTCTACGCCCTGGGACTCTGGGGCGAGGAAGGCAGCCGGCTGATGGATCCCGAGGTCAAGGACAAGATACTGGACCGGCCCCGAGCCCGGGAGCTGGCCAAGTGGGAACCGCCCCAGCCGTCCATCGCCGAGATCCGCAAGGGGTTCGAGCCCGGCCTTTCCGACGACGACCTGCTGCTGCGCTGGCTCGTCACCAAGGACGAGTTCAACGCCATGCGCGACGCGGGCCCGGCGACCCCCTACACCGGCAACGGCGTGATCGGCCTGTTGCAAAACCTGCGCGGGCACAAGGCCAATCACGTGTACATCAGCAGACCGGGGCTGAAACTGTCGCTGCAAGGGTCGGCAAGCTGATGACCTTTACGGCGGGAGGTATCCCATGAGTGCGAACACGGAAACCGAGACCTTCTACCAGGAAGTGGACGACAAGCACCTGGTGCCGCTGTGGAACATCACGGAGAGCCAGCTCACCACCGAACCGCAGTCGCCGGTGAAGGCGCATCTGTGGCGCTGGGCCGACCTTCGCCGGTTGGCCCACCAGGCGGGCGACCTGGTGCCCATCGAGCGCGGCGGCGAACGGCGCGTGCTGGGGCTGGTGAACCCGGGACTGGGCGGCAAGCCCGCGGCCACCCGCACCCTCTGGGCCGCGGTGCAGATCGTCAAACCCGGGGAGATCGCCCCCTGCCACCGGCATTCGCCGTCGGCCATCCGCTTCATCATCGAGGGCGACCGCACCTACACCAACCTGAACGGCGACAAGTGCGTCATGAGCCGGGGCGACCTGGTGCTGACGCCGAACTGGGACTGGCACGACCACGGCTGCGAGTCCGACGAGCCCATGATCTGGATGGACGGGCTGGACCTGCCGCTGGTGGGAGATCTCGACGCCACCTTCTTCGAGATGTACCCGGACCACCGCTTCCCCATCACTGACGTCAACGAATCGGAGCGCAAGTTCGGCGTGACGCACCTGCGGCCCACTTGGGAGAAACCGCCGGAGCACCGCTCGCCGCTGCTCAACTTCAAGTGGGAGCCCACCTACGACGCGCTGCAACGCATCGGCGAGGGAGCGGCCAGCCTCCACGACGACGTCTGCTTCGAGTACCTGAACCCGAGCACCGGAGGCCCTGTGCTGCCCACCATGAGCTGCACCATCCAGATGGTGCGGCCCGGCGTCCGCACCCAGGCCCACCGGCAGGTGCAGAGCTCGGTCTACCTGGCCTTTGCCGGAAAGGGCTACTCGGTCATCAACGGAGAACGGTTCGACTGGGAGGAAGGCGACTTTTTCGTGGTGCCGCCCTGGGCCTGGCACGAGCACGCCAACGACACCGACGGCGAGTCCATCCTGTTCGCCATCCACGACGCCCCGGTGATGAAGGCCCTTGGCCTGTATCGGGAGGAAGGCTATACAGAGGGTGACGGGCACCAGGAGATCACGGCGAGCTTCGAAGCGTAGGTTTTCGACGCAAAGGCCCTCGAAAGCGGAAAGACCGGAAATGGCGAAGTACCTGCAATGCAGTGAGTGCGGCAAGCTGGCGTTCTACTACGACGGTTACGTCGGCACCGAGAAACCGTTCTACCTCAAGAACATGATCTACCCCGACGGCAGCCGGCCGGAAACCCCCCGCTGCTTCAGCTGCAACGCCGTCCCGCGAATGCTCTTCGACTTCATCAAGGAAGACAAGGAACCCCTCCCCACACCGGCGCCGGCACCGGAAGCGGAAATGGAGGCGGAATCAGCACCGGAATAGCGCACCTCCAACCGTTCGATTTCGTTTGGGATGTCGCCCTTGGACGGCGGCCGGTTTCAGGTCCCCGTGTCGCCCTCGCCCTTTGCCGGCGGCCGTCCGATGAATCTCTCGAACCACCCCTCCAGCCTCGAGACGCGCTCGACCAGCTGCGCCAATCCTTCTTCCAGACGGGCGAGGCGCCCACGCAGACCCGCTACCTCACGATAGAGCGTCAACAACAAGGAAAGTGTTGCCGCATTGGACAGCCCGACAAGGATGATGGCGATGAGTTCGGGAGACATGACAACTCCTGCCAAGGTTATAGTACCCCTTTATGGACTTTTCGTTCAATGATTTCGTAAACAGGATCGTCGGCCCTACGGCGTGCACTTCACCAGGGTCACCTGGCCCGTGGCCTGATCGTAGGTGGCGACGCCCGTGCCGGTGCCGCAGCCTGCGGTGACCGTGGCGGTCGCCACGAATGTCGAGTCGTCGGCGTTGGTGACGGCGGGGGTGATGTTGGCACTCTGCGTGTAGCCGAAGGCTGTCAGATCGGCGGGGTCGTCGGCGTAGGTGTTGTTTTCCAGGTAGTAACCTTCCTGGGCCAGGGCCATGTTTCTGACGTTGGCCTGGGCATCGGCGTCGAAGCCCTTGCGCCGGTAGCCGCCGAACTGCGGGATCGCCACCGCGGCCAGGATCCCGATGATGGCGATGACCACCAGCAGCTCGATCAGGGTGAACCCGGCCGTCTTTTCGCGGCCGTGGCGATAAGGCGGCCGCATGCCCGCCTGATACGTTCCAACAGGGCTTCTCTCCGTTCCTCTTGCCAGGACATCCGTGTCCATCCGAATCCTCCTCACTGCACCATGCCGCCCATCTGAAAGATTGGCAGATACATGGAGATCACAATCCCTCCGAGCACGACCCCCAGGACGATCATCAGCACCGGTTCCATGAGCGTCGTCAGCCGTGCCACCGCCCGGTCCACCTCTTCCTCGTAGAACGCCGCCACCCGGTTGAGCATCGTGTCGAGGGCGCCGATGCTTTCTCCCACGGCGACCATGTGGCAGACCAGGGCCGGGAACAGGCCGGTGGCCGCCAGCAGCTCCGACAGGGTCATCCCCTGCTCCAGCCCGGCGCGGGTCTCCAGGATGGCCTGCTCCAGGACCTTGTTGCCGGTGGTGCCGGCGGTGACGGTCAGGGTGTCCAGCAGCACCACGCCGGACTGGAGCAGAAGGCCGGTGTTGTGGCTGAAACGCGCGATGGCCGCCTTGCGCAGCAGGTCTCCGACGAGCGGCAGCTTCAGCAACCATCGGTGGACCGCCCGCCGGCCTCCCTCGGTACGGCAGGCCAGATGAACCGCCGCGGGCGCGGCCAAGACGACGCCGAGAAGAAACAGGAAATGCTCGTACGTCCAGCGGCTCACCGCGATAGTCAGTTCCGTCAGGGGAGGGAGGGCCTGCCCCATGCCCCGGTAGACTTCCGCGAAGATCGGGATCACGTGGAGGAGAAGCACGGCCACCACCACCGCGGCCACGGCGATGACGGTGGCGGGATAGAGCATGGCCGTCTTGACCTTCCGCTTGAGCCGCGCCGAACGCTCGATGAACAGCGCCAGCCGCGCGAGGATCTCCGGCAGCACGCCGCCGTGCTCGCCGGCCGCCACCATGCGCACGAACAGCGTATCGAACAGCCTGGGGTGGCGGGACATGGCGGCGGTCAACGTCATGCCGTTGGACACATCGAGACGCACGGCTCGAAGCGCATCTCTCACCGTGCCGTTGCCGGTCTGGTCGGCGAGCACCTGAAGGCACTCGACGATGGGCACACCGGCCTCGATCATGACGCCGAAGTTCCGCGTCAGCATGACGATGTCGTCGGCGCCGACCCTGGGCGCGAGCCCCGGGATGGCGATCTCCCGCCGCAACCCCGCGCCCTTTTCCCGGACCCCCGACGCCAGTGGCCGTATCCCGCGCCGGCGAAGCTCGGCCGTCACCGCGGCGTGGTCCGCCGCCTCCATCTCGCCCCGCAGGAGCCTGCCCTCACGGTTCCTGCCTTGCCACCGGTAGAGCGGCACGGGATCACCCGGCCCTGAAGCGCCCGGGGAGAAAGGCCCGTTCCTCGGCCGGGTCCGGTTCCGTCACCCGCAACGCCTCTTCGACGCTGGTGATCCCTTGCCGGACCTTCCGCACCGCGGCCTGACGCAGCGTGCGCATCCCCCTCGCCATGGCCGCGGCCTTGAGCTCGACGACGGAGCCGCCCCGGAGGATCATCCCGCGGAGATCATCGCTCAGCGTCATGACCTCGTAGATGGCCACGCGGCCGCGGTAGCCGGTGTGGTGGCATTCGGGGCACCCGGCGCCGTGATAGCCCTCGGCGTCGCCCACTTCCTGCGCCCCGCGGCGCGGGGCCGTGAGCATTCCGGGCTGCAACGCGGTGCGCACCTTGCAGCCGTCACACACGCGGCGCAGGAGCCGTTGCGCCGCCACCATGGTGATGGCCGATGCGATGAGGTAGGGCTCCACCCCCATGTCGAGCAGGCGGTGCACGCTGGACGGCGCGTCGTTGGTGTGGAGGGTGGTCAACACCAGGTGTCCGGTCAGCGCGGCATTGACGGCGATCCGGGCGGTCTCGGCGTCACGGATCTCGCCCACCATGAGGATGTCCGGGTCCTGTCGCAGGAACGCCCGGAGGCAAGCGGCGAAGGAGAGGCCTATCTCGCCGTGGGTCTGAACCTGGTTGATGCCGGCGAGGTGGTACTCCACCGGGTCTTCCGCGGTCGAGATGTTCACGCCCGGCCGGTTGAGCTCCGACAGCATGCCGTAGAGGGTCGTGGACTTGCCGCTCCCGGTGGGTCCCGTAAGCAGGATCATGCCCGCGGGCTTGCTCATGGCCTCGGCGAAACATTCCCGGTCCGGGCCTTCCAGGCCCAACCGGTCGAGGCTCGTCACCAGGTCGGAGCGGTGCAGCAGCCGCAGCACCACCTTCTCTCCGAACCGCGTCGGCAAGACCGAAACGCGCACGTCCACCTCGCCGCCGCCCGCCGCCAGCTTCAGGCGGCCGTCCTGGGGCAACCGGTGCTCGGCGATGTCCAGACCCGCCATCACCTTGATGCGGGAGGTCAACGCCTGCTTCATCTCGTGCGGCGGCGTCATGACCTCCTGCAGGATCCCGTCGATCCTGAACCGCACGCGCACGCTGTCCTCGTAGGGCTCGACGTGAATGTCGCTGGCGCCGCGCGCCACCGCGTCCCGCATCAGCGAATCCACCACCGCCACCACCGGCGCATCGCCGGCGGCATCCGTCGAGACCGGAGCCCGCGGCTTCGGCGCAGCGGCAGTTGTGCTCGTCTCTTCGCGCCCGCGGACCGGTGAGCCGGAACATTGCTCGATCATCTGCCGGATGGCGGAGGGACGCGCCACAAAGGTTCTCACGTCGTGCCCGGTCATGAACCGAACCTCGTCGATGGCGCCGAGGTCCGTCGGGTCGCTTACGGCCACGTCCAGCACCGAGCCCGCGCGGGCGAACGGCAGCAGGCCGCGTTTCTCGAGCAACGGCAGGGGCAGAAGGCCGAAGGCGGCGGCATCGACCTCGGAGGGTTTCAGGCTCACCTCCTCCAGACCGAAACGCTCGGCCACGAACGCCGTCAACCGGCCCTCGTCCGCAGCGCCATCCTGAGCCAGCGTCGCCACCAGGCTGCCGCCGTCGCGCTGCTGAATCGCGGCGGCCCGGTCGTGCGCCTCGCGGGTGACCACGCCGGCTCGCACCATCAAATCTCCCAGAGACAGTTCCATAATGGACCCCTACGCAAAGTTGCCGAACTGCACAAAACCCCTCTCCCTCTGGGAGAGGGTGGCCGAAGGGTACAGACCGGCTACATAGTTTACGTTTCGAACCGGGAACATGGTTTACGTTAGAGTACACGGCAAGGAGGGGACTTCGATGCCGTGGAAGGAGACGCGAGCCATGGACCAACGGGTTCAGTTTATCGGGGATTGGCAG
>JAJDTQ010000132.1 GCA_022827045.1 Candidatus Binatia bacterium | reverse complement strand
TCGGGAACACCAGGCCGCGCTTGTGCAGGTCCACGAAGGCGCCGCCCCCCACCAGGTGGGCGTCACTGGCCACGAAGTAGCTCACCTCGCTCCGTTCCATGGCGGCCCTGATGGGCGAGGTTCCCCCGTAAGCGCACACCGCGTTGTACTTTTCGATGCCCAGGAGCCGCAGCGCCAACTGCCCCCGCAGGCACGAGGAGCCCTGCTTGGAGCGGCCGGCCACGACGATCTTCGAGCGGTCGACCTTGGTCACCAGGTCGTTGGCGTTCCTCGCCCCGAGAAAGTCCCGGGTCAGATGGACCTGAATGCCGGCAACGGACCAGATGATCGGCATCTTCAAAAGGTCGTACTTGACCATCTCCGGCGGCGCCAGCACTGCCTGCATTCCGTGGCTGCTGCCGAACAGGCCGATGGTATTCCCGTCCGGCTTGGCCCGGTTGTAGACGTAGGACGACATGATCATGCCGCCGGCTCCGGGCATATTCTGGACCAGGACCTTGGGGTTTCCGGGCAGGTACTTGCCGAGGTAGCGTCCCATGACGCGCGCCTCGATATCATGGCCCCCGCCGGGCGGATAGCCGATCAGAATGGTCACGTTCTTGGCCGCGTAGGCCGTCGTAACCAGACCCGCGAACAACAGCAGAAAGAACAGGGTGCACCAACTCACCACTCGCGATCGCTTCATGATCCGTTTACCTCCTCAACAGCGGCCACGGGCCGCCGGGACCCCACCCGAATATCCGGGCAAAGCCGGCTTTGAACGCAGACGGGCCGAGGACTCGAGTTCAAACCGAGATCCTCAGCCCGTCTGTAATTGAGGGCCGCTCCTGCCGGAGCCGACCTGCGTAAAGAGTGTCGCTGGTCCAAACCAGCGACACTCCTTCCGCGCGAACCTATTTCTTTTTCGGCGCCGGTATGGTCAGCTTCGCCTTTGCGAGCGTGTTCCCGTCCGCGTCCACCAGCATGACCTCGTGGTCGCCAGGCTTCAGCAGCCGCTTGATGGTCCGTCCCCGGATCCCCCACGTGGTGGAGACCATGCCCTTGTCGTCCGCCTTCTCAACGGCAGGCTTCGCCAGGAAGCTGACGTCCGACAGCACGCCGCCCATCATGGTGCGGATACCCACCTCTTGGCCAGCCTTGAGGCCTTCCGCGGAGATCTTGACCTGCAGCCGGCCCTTCTTCGTACCACCCACGTCCACCATGAGCTTGGGGCCCATCGCCATGGCGACCGTCGACAGCAGAAACAATGCTCCCAGGGCCGCTGCCAAACCGACTAGACTTTTCCTTGCCATACGCTACCTCCCTTTGGTTTTTTGCTCCGCTGATCCAGACGGCTCCTTTTATACGTAAGCCTTGCGGCAAATGTCAAGTGCCATCTCGACCCAAATTCCGGCCCCTCGATCAGATGGGAACCAGAGCCGACAAGTACCTTTCCACCAGCCCCAGAATGAACTCTTGAGGCCCGTTAATCAACCCCGGCGGCCACGGGATGTGCAGCACCATCTCGAAGACCCCGATCATGAACACCACCATCACCACCATGTAGGCCACGGCCACCTTCCACGTCTCGCCCGCCTGTATGCCCAGGTAGAGGAGCAGGAAAAGCGGGACGCTCAGGATGAAGCCGATGATCCAGATGGAGAGATAGAGGCCGAAGATCCATGCGAAGATGTTGACCGCGCGCTTGATGACCACGGCCACCGGAACGCTGCGGTCCACCGGCAGGTCCATCATGCCGGCGACGTCCTCGTCGTCGTCCTTACCGCGGAACAGGTCGAGGCCGAGTTGCAGGAAGCACAGCACCATGGTGGGAATGCCGATGGTCCAGGGAAACAGCCGCGCCTGGTATTGCCACTGCTTTGCCGTGACCACCAGCCCTATCATCAGCAGCAGGACGAAAACGGTGAACAGCGCGCCAGGGTTGGCCTTAAACTTCATCGGCTCCCTCGCTTTGTTCGCGTTCGACCCTGGCGGTGCGCATCTGCTGCAGCTCCTGCTGCTTACGGGCGTTGCGGATGCCGTAGTAGAGACTGACGGCAATAAGCACCATCACGATCATGACGATGGGACGCAGCATCCACGTGGCGCCGTAGCGGCTGATGGAAATGAAGAGGTAGTTTTCGATGATGCCGCTCAACACCAGGCCCAGGATCAGCGGCGGCCGGGGCCAACTGAACCGCTTCATGAACCATCCCAGCAGCGAGAAGAACAGCAGCGACCACAGGTCCCCGTAGTGCCGGGTCGCCTGGAACGACGCCAGGAACACGATGACCACCACCAGCGGGGTCAGCAGATTGATCCGCACCATGGCGATCTTGGCCAAGGTGTTGGTCAGCAGCATGCAGGCCACGGTGCCGAAGACGTTGGCGATGGCCAGGCTCCAGATCATCGTGTAGGTGACGGCCAGGTCCTTGGTGAGCATGGCCGAGCCCGGGGTCAGCCCCTGGATGGTCATGGCCCCCAGGAGCAATGCCATGGAGGCGCTGCCCGGCACTCCGAAGGCGATGGTGGGGATCAGCGCCCCACCCTCCTTGGCGTTGTTGGCGGCCTCCGGCGCCAGCACGCCGCGCACGTCGCCGGTGCCGAAGGTCTCGTTGGCGCCCTTCTCGGTCTGGATGGCATGGCCGTAGGCGAACCAGTCCACCACCGACGCGCCCAGCCCCGGGATGGCGCCGACGAAGACGCCCACCACGCCGCAGCGCAGCACCAGGAACCAGTTGCGGAAGGTGTCACGGATCCCGGTCATGACCCCCTTCAGCCGCTCCTTGGGAACGTCGGCGATGCGCGTGCCCCGGATGGTCAGGTCGACGATCTCGGGGATGGCGAAGATGCCCAACGCCACCGGCACCAGCGGGACGCCATCCCACAGGTACAGTTGGCCGAATACCCAGCGGAGCACGCCGGTCTGGGGGTCCATGCCCACCATGCCCACGCACAGGCCGATGGCTCCCGCGACGAGCCCCTTCACCGGCGCGTTGCCGCTCAGGACCGCCACCATGGAGATACCCAGCAAGCCCAGCATGAAGAACTCGGGGGACCCGAACGCGAGCACGATCGGGCGAAGCACCGGGATCGAAAGCGCCAGAATCAGCGATCCGAACACCCCGCCCAGGAGCGAGGCCATGTAGGCGCCGCCGAAGGCGCGCCCCGCCTCGCCCTTCTTGGCCATTGGATGGCCGTCGAGGATGGTGGCCTGGGACGCCGAGGTGCCGGGGACGCCGAAGAGGACCGAGGGGATGGTGTCCGAGGTACTCGTCACCGAGATGAGGCCGATCATGATCGCGAAGGCCTCGAAGGAGTCCATGTCGAAGGTGAAGGGAAGAAGGATGGCGAGCCCCACGAGGCCCCCCAGACCCGGGATCGCCCCGAGGGCCAGCCCCATGAGCACCCCGATGAACAGATACCCCAACCGGGTCGGCACCAGGAGGTTCTCAAACGCCACGGTGGCGGCTTCCAGCATACGAACTCCCTTCTGCCCCTTGGAAAATCCACAGGGATATAACGAGGTCTGGACAGGCTGTCAAGCCGCCACGTGTGGCTGTCGTCCGCTCGCCGCCCCTGTTCCCGTTGCGGGAATCGGGGAAAACGACTACTAGCTAGAACTGGTATCCCCGGTCACAAGTTCGGATACGAACACGCACGTGGAGGGGTTCGTCGGCGACGAACCCCCCTGAACTCCAGGAAAGGATCGTCACCATGGGAAATCTGGGCATCTGCTTCGTCAATCCGGCCCCGCAGATTGAGCCGGGCTACGTCACGGCCATGGCGCGGAAATGCGACCAGGCAGGGCTGCATTCGTTCTGGACCATCGACCGCATCGCCTATGACAACCTCGAGGCCCTGACCGTGCTGGCCGCGGCCGCCGCCGCCACCGAGCGCATCCGGCTGGGGACTTCGGTGCTGCTGTCGGCGCTGCGGCATCCGGCGCTCCTGGCCAAGACCGTGGCCACCCTGGATTTCCTGTCCAACGGCAGGATGACCCTCGGCATCGGCTTCGGCAGCCGGGAGAGCGACTTCAGCTCCGTGGAGGTTCCGTGGGAGCACCGGGGGAGCCGGGCGGCGGAGTCGCTGGCGCTCATGAAGCGGCTCTGGACCGAGGAGGAGGTGGAGCACCACGGCCGGTTCTTCGACCTCCACAGCACCCGCTTCGGCCCCGCTACCGTGCAGTCGCCCCACCCTCCCATCTGGATGGGCGGCGGCGCCGAATCCGTCCTGAAGCGCGTCGGGCAGCACGCCGACGGCTACATCTGCGGCAGCAACGCGGTGCACGGCTTCGATGCGGTGTGGGAGAAGATCAGCGCCCATGCCCGGGCCGCCGGGAGGAATCCAGACGATATCGAGAAAGCGGGCCTCACGTTCATCGCCATCGACGACGACAAGAGCAAGGCGGTGGAGGCGTGCGAGAACTACCTCATCCGCTACTACGGCAAGGTGCGGATGGACGTGGAGAAGTACATGCTGGTGGGGAGCGTCGACGCGTGCGCCGACGGCATCAACCGGATCTTCGCCGGCGGCCTCCAGACCCTCATCATCGGCCTGGCCATCTCCGACCTAGCGCAACTGGATACGTTCGTGGAGAAGGTGCTGCCCCAGGTGGAGGGATAGACGGTCACCCGAACCGTCGTTTTCCGCCTCACCCGCCTGGTTTCCCGCTTCCGCGGGAACGACGGAGGGGAGACGGAACGACGGGCGTTGACACCTACAGCGGCGCCGGCCCCTCGAAATTCTTGGTATAGGGGAGCTTCTCGGCGGTCCGGGCTACCTCGGCCATGTTGCCCAGGAGCAAGGCCGTGGAGTCCCAGGACCCGGTGGTCAGGGCGTTGCGATGCCCTTCGCTGATGTCGAGGTCGATGTCGCTGCCGTCCGGCAGCCGGACCTTGCGGGCATCGAGGTCCACGGTGAGCTCCACCTGGGGATCGGACTCCACCAGCGTCATCAGCTTCCCGATGTCCTCGGACGAAACCATCACCGTGGGCATGCCCAGCAGCACGCTGCTGCCAGCGAAGATGGGGCCGAAGGATTCGCCGATGATGGCCCGGATGCCCCAGCGGTACAAGGCCTGCGGCGCGTGCTCCCGTGACGACCCGCAGCCGAAGTTGCGGTTCACCACCAGCACCTCGGCGCCCTGGAAGCGGTCCTCGTTGAAGGGATGCTCCACCGTGTTGCCGTCGGCGTCGTACCGTTCGTCGATGAACGGGTATTCACCCATCCGGCTGAAGGTGATCTCCTTGAGGTAGCGCGCCGGCACGATCCGATCGGTATCGATATCGTGGCCCCGGACCACCACTGCCCTGCCGCCGACCTGTTTGATCTCGCTCATGGGACTCCCGATCAGTTGTACTCGCGCACGTCCACGACCTTGCCGTTCAAGGCGGCCGCCGCCACCATGGCGGGACTCATCAACAGCGTCCGCCCACCCGGGCTCCCTTGGCGGCCGATGAAGTTGCGGTTCGACGAAGAGGCGCACACCTCGCGGCCGTTGAGCTTGTCCGGGTTCATGGCCAAGCACATGGAGCAGCCGGCCTCCCGCCATTGAAAGCCCGCCTCGGTGAAAACCCGGTCGAGCCCCGCCGCCTCCGCCTGTTTCTTCACTTCCACCGACCCGGGCACCACCAGGGCCCGCACGTCCGACGATACCTGCCTCCCCTTGGCGACGCGCGCCGCGGCCACCAGATCCGACAACCGCGAGTTGGTGCAGGAGCCGATGAACGCCACATCGATGGGAGTCCCGAGAATCGGGGCGCCGGGGGTCCAGCCCATGTGCTGGTAGGCCTTCTCGACGGTCTTGGGGTCCTGCAGCTCCTCGGGCCGGGGCAGGTTTTCCAGCACGCCCACCGCCTGCCCGGGATTGATGCCCCAGGTGACCGTGGGTTCGATGGCCGAGCCGTCGATTTCCACCACGTCGTCATAGCGGGCGTCGGGATCCGACGCCATGGAGCGCCAGTACGCCATGGCCCGGTCGAAGGCTTCGCCCTTGGGCGCGAAAGGCCGTCCCAGCAGGTACTCGAAGGTGGTGCCGTCCGGGTTCACGTAACCCACCAGCGCGCCGCCCTCGATGCTCATGTTGCAGACGGTCATGCGCTCGTCCATGTTCATGGCATCCAGCACCGCGCCGCCGTATTCGTACGCGAATCCCTTGCCGCCGCCGACGCCGAGCGTACGGATGATGGTCAGGATCACGTCCTTGGCGTGCACTCCGAGCGGGAGGCTCCCATTCACGTTGATGCGCCGCACGTTGAGCCGGTCCATGGACAGGGTCTGGGTGGCCAGCACGTCACGGACCTGGCTGGTGCCGATGCCGAAGGCGAGGGTCCCGAAGGCACCGTGGGTGCTCGTGTGGCTATCGCCGCAGGCCAGGGTCATTCCCGGCTGGGTCAGCCCGAGCTGGGGGCCGATGACGTGGACGATGCCCTGCCGGTCGCTTCCCAGGCCGTAGAACTCGATGTCGAAATCGCGGACGTTCCTTTCCAGCGCCGACATCATCGCCTCGGCCTGCTCGTCGGCAAAGGGCCGGACCTGGGTATCCGTGGGTATGATGTGATCGGCGGTGGCGAAAGTCCGTTGCGGATAGGCGATGGAAAGCCCGCGCTCCCGCATCATATCGAACGCCTGCGGAGTGGTGACCTCGTGGACCAGGTGCAATCCGATGAAGAGCTGGGTCTGTCCGGTGGGCAGCGTCGTCACCGCATGGGCATCCCAGACCTTGTCATAAAGTGTACGTTCGGACATGGATACGTTCTCTCCTTGGCGGGAAGTTATAGCCAGCGGCCTGCGCTAATTCAAGCAAGGCCCGAATCGTAATGGACCTCCACCAGGAACAGGCCCCGCGCCGGTGCGGTGGGACCGGCGAGCGTACGGTCCCGGCTTTCGATCAGCGCCGGGAAAGCGCCGGCATCCCGCTCGCCCAGCCCCGTCTGCACCAGCGTGCCGACGATGTTCCGCACCATGTGCCGGAGATAGCCCGTGGCTTCGATCCGATAGACCCAGTGGTCCTCCCACGGGTAAAGCTCGTTGCGGTAGATCCGCCGGACCGGGGTTGCGGCGCCGCACCCCGCGGCGCGAAAGCACGAGAAATCGTGCTCCCCTTCCAGGGAAGGCAACGCCTTGCGCATGGCGTCGACGGACAACGGCCTGGCGAGGTGCCACGCATACCGGTCGTGGAACGCCGACCGCCAGGGGTGGTTCCAAAGGCGGTACGCGTAGACCCGCCGCTTCGCATCCTTCCGGGCGTCGAAGGAAGGCGGCGCCTCCTCCAGAGCCTTCACGGTGATATCGTCAGGCGTCAGGGCGTTGAGGCTCCGCTGGAGCCGCGGAAGCTTGCGGCCGTACGGACACTCGAAATTGGCCACCTGGCCGAGGGCGTGAACGCCGGCGTCGGTGCGTCCGGACCCGTGGACGTGCACCCTTTGCTTCAGCAGCACGGCCAGGGCGTCCTCCAGAATGCCCTGAATCGTCGGCCCCTCCGGCTGGACCTGCCATCCGCGGTACTCGGTGCCGTCGTACTCGAGAGTCAGTCTGACGTTCATGCGGGTTTCCCGAGAAGCCCCCGGGGCGGGAGGCGCAGGGCCGGCCCGGGGTTTTCGGGGAGGGACCGGGGATCGGCGCCGGACGCCTTCACCGCCGGGCGCCGCGTCAGTGCCGGTAGTCCCGGATGAGGATCTCGGCGATCTGCACGGCGTTCAGGGCCGCGCCCTTGCGCAGGTTGTCGGCGACCACCCACAGGTTGATGCCGTTCTCCACCGAATCGTCCTCGCGGATGCGCCCCACGTAAGTGGCGTCCTTGCCGGCCGCCTCGGTGGCCAGCGGATAGTCGTTGCCCCCGGGCTCGTCCTGGAGCAGCACGCCGGGAGCCTCCCTGAGGATGGCCCGGACATCGCCCGCCGAGAGCTTGCTGCGGGTCTCGACGTTGATGGATTCCGAATGGCTGCAGAACACCGGCACGCGCACCGCGGTGGCGGTCATGCGGATCTCCGGATCGTCCAGGATCTTGCGCGTCTCCTGGACCATTTTCCACTCTTCCTTGGTGTAGCCGTCGGCGAGGAACGTGTCGATGTGGGGGATGCAGTTGAACGCGATCTGGTGGGGGAACTGCTCGCACTCCACCTCACCGCTGTTGAACAGCGCCGCGGTCTGCCTCCCGAGCTCCTCCATCGCCCGCCGTCCGGCCCCGGAAACCGACTGGTAGGTGGACACCACGATGCGGCTGATGCCCGCGGCGTCGTAAAGGGGTTTGAGCGCCACCACCATCTGGATCGTGGAGCAGTTGGGGTTGGCGATGATGCCCCGGTTGACGTGGTCGGCGATCTTGTCCGCGTTCACCTCGGGCACCACCAGCGGGACGTCTTCGTCCATCCGGAAGAAGCTGGTGTTGTCGATGACCACGGCGCCCGCGTCCACCGCCGCCTGGGCGTACCGGGCGCTGACCGACCCGCCCGCCGAAAACAGCGCGATGTCGATGTCCTGGAAGGAGTCCTCGTCCAGCACCTCCACCAGGATCTGCCGGCCGCAGAACTCGAGCCGCTGGCCCGCCGACCGCTCGGAGGCCAGCAACCGGAGCGTGTCCACGGGGAACAGCCGCTCCTCAAGGACCTTCCGCATCTCCTCGCCTACCGCCCCGGTGGCTCCCACCACCGCAACGTTGTACTTGTCCTTACCCGTCATGGTCGCGTCACGCCGTGCGGCCGGCCGCGATTTCCTGCCGCACCAGGGCGCCCATTTCCTTGCAGCCCACCACCGGACCCTCCCCCTCGTGGATATCCGGGGTGCGGTGACCCGCCTCCAGTACCCGCTCCACCGCTTGCTCGATGCAGTCCGCGGCGGCTCCCTGGTCGAAGGAGTGGCGCAGCATGAGCGCCACCGTGAGGATGGTGGCCAGCGGGTTGGCCTTGTCCTGCCCGGTGATGTCCGGAGCGCTGCCGTGCACCGGCTCGTACATGCCCACCTTACCGCCGAGGCTGGC
>JAJDTQ010000119.1 GCA_022827045.1 Candidatus Binatia bacterium | reverse complement strand
GCCGACCTCAGTCAGCGGAATCGCGCTGGCTAACCGGGTCACCCCAGCACGATCTTGCTCTCGTCCTCCCGCACCTCGATGGCGTTCTGGACCAGTGCGGCGTAGCGGTACACGGCGTGGGCGAACTTGCTGTAGGGGATGGTCAGGAACAGCCCGGCCACGACGCCCAGGTGGATCACCAGCAGCGTGCCCATCATCGCGGTCTCGCGGAACACCAACAGCAGCAGACCGGTGAAGCTCGTCAAGAACAGCATCCAGAGGAAGGTCCTGTCCAGGGTGAGCATCTTTTCCTCGGCCGGGTCCAGGTCGCTCTTCGATTTGAGGTACAGCAGTCCCACCGTGCCGATGCACATCATGACGCCGCCCACCGTTCCGAACACCACCGGCAGGCTCAGGTAGGGGTAGGGCGAATGCCAGTGGAGGATGTTGTGGTAGAAGGCCGCGATGCTGGTGGCGCAGAAGTCCAGCGCGAAGCCGTAGAACACCAAGTGGTGGTGCCACATGCGGCTCTTGGAGAACTTCTCGTCGGGATAGTTGCAGCCGTCGCCGCCGCCCTTCATGTACTGCAGGCCGAAGGCTTCCTTCACGGCGCGGGCGAATGCGGGCACGTCGATCAGGTCCGAGATGCTGCCGCGGGTGCGGCGCCAGAAGCTCACGAAACCCGCCAGCAGTGCGAAGATCGCGTAGAAGAACATCACCATGGCCGGGAACACCATGGCGCCGTAGGGAACCACCGCGAAGAACGCGCCCTCGCCCTGGTGGGCGGAGAACAGCGTCGTGCTGCCCTGGAATGCCAGGGTCAGCACGAACGCCAGGACGATGCAGACCGTGGTGACGAGTCCCACCAGGAAGGCGTTGTTTTTGTAGAAGCCCTTCAGCACCCGGGGCCAGGCGTAGTCCTCGTAGGTGTCGGCGCGCAGCTGCGACAGCGCTTGGGGCACGTTCACCGCGAACTCGTGGGGCGGCGCGTACTGGCAGGCGTAGTAGCAGGCGCGGCACTCGAAGCACAGGTTGGACATGAAGACCAGGTCCTTGGTGTCGAAGGTGCGGCGCCGCTCCATGGCCGGGAACACCGCGCAGAAGCCCGCGCAGTAGCGGCAGGCGTTGCAGATGGTCATGACCCGGTCGGCTTCCTTGAGATGTTCAGACGACGGCACGCGCGGCCTCCCTTCCTGCGATGCGGCCGAACACCGTGCCGATGGTCATGCCGAATCCCGCCAGGTAACCCTTGCCGAGGATGTTGCCGGACATCATCTCCCCGGCCGCGAAGATGTTGGGCGACGGCGTGTCCTCGCCGAACAGCACCTGGCACTGCTTGTTCACGGCGACGCCCATGTAGGTGAAGGTGATCCCCGGCCGCAGCGGATAGCCGTAGAACGGCGGGGTGTCGATGGGACGCGCCCAGTGGCTCTTGGGCGGGTCCATGCCCTCGGTGGAGCAGTCGTCCAGGATCGTGGGGTCGAAGGTGCCGGCCTTGACCGTGGCGTTGAACGCGTTGACCGTCTCCTCCGCCTTGGCGGGGTTCAAGTCCAGGGACGCGGCGAGTTGCCGGACCGAGTCCGCCTGGAAGGGCGGAAAGACCGAAGGCAGGAACAGGTCGATGGACTTGGCGTCGACGATGCAGTAGGCCTCCTGCTCCGGCTGGCCGGCGATGAGGGTGCCCCAGATGGCGTAGCGCTTGGGCCAGAAGTCCTCGCCCTCGTCGTAGAATCGCTCGGCGTTCTTGTTGAGCACGACGCCGAAGGGGACGCAGTCGAGCCGCGTCACGATGCCGCCGTCGAACTTGGGCGCGCGCCCGTCCAGCGCGATGGCGTGGAAGCCCTTGGCCCGCCCCGCCGGCTTGGCGCCCGCGTCGAACAGCTGCCGCAGCACCCGGCCCTTGTTGTAGGGGGTGCCGCGGATGATGAAGTTGTCCGCCGCATCGCCCCAGTACTCCTTGAGCCACGGCACGTTGGCCTCGAAGCCGCCCGAGGCGCCGATAAAGGCCTTGGCCGCCACCTCGCGCGTCTGCCCCTCGTGCTCCACCACCGCGGAGCGGAACACACCGTCCTCGATGTTCAGGTCCCGCACCTCGGTGTCGTACTCCGCTCGGATGCCCATCTTCTCGGCAGTGTCGTAATAGGCGTTCACCAGCGCCTTGCCGCCGCCCAGGAAGAAGGCGTTGGTGCGCGACAGTTGCAGCGTGCCACGCAAGGACGGCTGCCACTTGATCCCGTGAGCCGACATCCACTCGCCCGCGTCCTGAGACTCGCGGATGCAGAAGCGCGCCAACTCCTCGTTGGTGTCGCCACCGGTCACCCGCAGCAGGTCCTCGTAGAACTCGTCCTCCGGGTACGTCCCCGTGAGGAACCCGTCCTCGCCCTCGTGCATGTAGCGAAGGTTGCGTGTATGCCGGCTGTTGCCGCCCCGAAACGCCTTGGGCGCCGCCTCCAGCACCAGCACGCTGGCGCCCCCATGACGCGCCATGATGGCCGCGCACATCGCCGCGTTCCCCCCGCCCGCGATGAGCACGTCAACCTCGGGAACCCCTCCAGTGGATGATGAAGCCATGACGTAACGTGTTAGTGGACCCACTGGGCTCTGTCAACTTGCCAAATCTTCACCGCGACCATGGGAATAGCCTGCAAAGGTCCGAACTCGTCATTCCGGCGAAAGCCGGAATCCAGGGGGAGGAGAGGAGACGGGGTCCGCACTGTAGGGTGCCCCCATCTCCAAGTTGACAACCCCGCACCTCACTTGCCACAAAGTAGGTTCACCATTCAGGAGGACTTCAGTGGAACTTGGCATCTATTTCCGTTCTTTCTTCACCAATCCCGCGCGCCCGCTGCACGAGCAGATCGACGACGCCGTCGAGATCTGCCATGTTGCCCGCGACTGCGGCTTCGCCGCCATCACCATGCCCCAGCACTGGGTGTCGCACCCCACCATCTGGCCGCAGCCCTTCCCCATGCTGGCGCGGCTGGCGCCGGAGGTGGGCGAGATGCGGCTCCAGACCGGCATCGTGCTGCTGCCGCTCCACAACCCGCTCCAGGTGGCGGAAGACGTGGCCACCCTGGACCACATCGCCAAGGGCCGCTTCGTCTTGGGCGTGGGCCTCGGCTACCGTGACACCGAGCTCGAGGCCATCGGCTCCAACCGCAAGCAACGGGTTTCGCGCATGAGCGAATCCATCGAGGTGATGAAAAAGCTCTGGACCGGCGAGGAGATCGACCACGAGGGCAAGTACTGGACCGTGCACGGAGCCAAGATGGGTTTCACGCCCATCCAGAAGCCCCATCCCCCCATCTGGATTGCCTGCCAGAGCGAAGGCGCGGTGCGCCGCTCGGCCCGCATCGCCGACGCCGCCTACCTCGCGCCCCAGGTCGGCTTCGACGACGTCGCCCATCTCATCTCCATCTACCGCGACGAGCGCAGCGTCACCGGCCAGGACGCCGGCCACATCACCATTTCCCGGGGCGTGGCTCTCGCCAAGGACAAGGAGACCGCCATCGCCGAGGCGCGGGAGTCCGCGGCGTCTTCCTACAAGATGTACAGCAGTTGGAACATGCAGGAAGACACCATGGTCAAGATCAACATCGCCTCCGACTCCGAGGTCAGCGCCTGGGCCGTGTCCGGCAACGGCGACGATTGCCTCCAGGACCTCGGGCGGCTGGCCGAGGACGGCGTCGAGTACGTGGGCATGACCCTCCTCAACATGCCCAAGGACCTCTCCGGCCGGAAGGAGTACATCCAGGCCCTGGCCGAGAACGTGCTGCACCGGATGAAGTAGGTAGTTCGAGCCCCATGGCGCTGGAGATCGAGCGCAAGTTCCTGGTCACCGGATACGAATGGCGCAAGGCCGAGGGAACGGTCCTGCGCCAAGGCTACCTCAGCACCCACCCCGAACGCACCGTCCGCGTCCGCATCGAAGGCGACAAGGCCACCCTCGACGTCAAGGGCATCACCCGCGGCGCCACCCGCTCCGAATACGAGTACGAAATCCCGCCCGAAGACGCCGCCGAACTGCTCCGCCTATGCGAGCCCCCGCTGATCGAGAAGGTCCGCCGCCGCCTGGAGCACGGCGGCCTCGTCTGGGAAGTCGACGAGTTCCTCGGCGAAAACCAGGGCCTCGTCGTCGCCGAGGTCGAGCTCGACCGCGAAGACCGCCCGTTCACTAAACCCCCGTGGGTAGGCGAGGAAGTCACCCACGACCCCCGCTTCTACAACGCCAACCTTGTGGCAAATCCCTTCACCAAGTGGCAGAATCCTGATTAGCGCTCCCGGCACCGGGGGGCCCCCGGGTATTCCCAAACACGGAGGGGTGGCCGAGTGGTTTAAGGCACCGGTCTTGAAAATCGGCGTCCGCCTAAACAGCGGACCGCGAGTTCGAATCTCGCCCCCTCCGCCAATTCGTTGTTTCCCCTAAGACAGGTGAAGGTTTGTCACTCTGCATAGCAGGAATCCACGAAAGACCGTGGGCTTTCCAGCGCAGATTGTTGGGCCGCGCGGACCATTAGGTCAAAATCAGCGTTGAAGATTACACTCGGGAGGTGCTTAGCGCTCAAGAAGCCACCACGTCTTTTCGATCGGCAACCTAAGCTAATGCGCGCATGGCAATGTGGGGGATGCTAGCGGCAACAGTATTCTCCACGTGAAGGTAGGGAGATGAACGCAAAAGACGCCGACACTCGGATGCGTTTAGCAGCCTTCGAACATGTCCGCAGGTTGACCGAAATCCATGGCCATTTGACGACAGAAGAGTTCAAGGCTGGCTTTATCTTCGGCGGGCAACGCATTCCGCTTGTCAATCCTCAGCGCGGAATCTTTAAGCCACAGCGGATGCGGTACCTCCTCTCCATCAGGACAGTATTTCCCCGTCCGGGCGGACGGATCTGGTACGATGACCAACGTGAGGTCCACCGTCAGATCTTCGAAAGCGACGAAGCCGTTGACTACGCGTTCATGGGCAAAGACCCGGACGCCGCCGACAACCGCTGGCTACGTGAGGCCTTCGAAAACCAAGTTCCCGTCATCTATTTCCTTGGGTTCGCTCCCGGTTGCTATCAGGCTCTTGTTCCGACGTTCATCGCGGGCTGGGATAGTAAGTCCCTGAAGGCCAGAGTCGTTGTTGGGATGCCGGACCATGACGACTTTGCGGTACCTCAGAATGCCACGGAGCGGCGTTATGCGCTCCGCACCGTCAAACAGCGACTCCATCAGGACTCGTTCCGAGAGGCGGTCATATTCGCCTACAACGGTCGCTGTGCGGTTTCTGGATTGCCCGAGCAACGGTTGCTTGATGCAGCCCACATAATCTCCGACAAAGACGAGGAGCTAGGACAACCCATCGTGTCCAACGGGCTGCCGCTCTCCAAGATCCATCATGCCGCGTTCGACCGACACCTGATCGGTGTAGATCCCGACTATCGGTTGCACGTATCCAGACGTCTCCTCGACCAACACGATGGACCGATGCTTGAGGTGCTGAAGGAACTCGACGGCGAGATGCTTCGTCTTCCGTCACGTGTCAAGGACTATCCCGATCGGAATCGACTTGCGCAACGTTTCGACCTGTTCAAGGCGGCCGCGTGATTGAAAAAGGCCGGGAGCGGACGTCCTTGCTGCTAACACGGCAAATGGGAGACCACGCGGCCGACGCCAGTTCGGGATTCTGAGCCTGCACGGTGTCCTTGCATTTATTTCCCGGACCGCTCCCCTGGCCTACATGCTTCTGGGTATACGTCTCCACCCTAGGCATAGACAAATCATTCTCGGTGTTGACGCTGCCGACCTTGCGGCGGATCGGGCGCTGTTCGGCCAGTTGCTCGAAACATTCGTGTTCCAGGAGTTGAGACGCCAGGCGAGTTGGCACGAGAATTTCTTCACGTTTTTTCACTACCGCGACAGGCACAAGACGGAGGTAGATATCGTCATCGAGCGTGGTACCCGGGCGGTTGCGGGCGTGGAGGTCAAGGCCGGGGCGACAGTGACGGCGGGCGACTTCCGCGGTTTACGCAAGCTGAAAGCGGCGACGGGCAGCCGTTTCGCGGGAGGAGCCGTGGTTTACGACGGAGAGATGTGCGTGAGCCACGGCGATGGGCTCTACGCCGTGCCGATTCGCCGGCTTTGGGAGCCAGGAAGTTCATGAACGGTGAGGATGATGAAAGCCAATCATGTGGTAAATCCCGATCCCAAGTGGCACAATCCCGCGAAGAGGCTGTGACAGCAGGGTGGTAAGCACATGACTCCGAAGAAGAAACCGCGCTGGAAGTATCGGTTTGATAACTACGAGCGGGCCTTCCTTTTGCTCAGAGAAGCACTTGATGAGGAACGAGAACACAGCCAGTTGGAGCAGGAAGGAGTCATTCAGCGGTTTGAGTACACCATGGAGTTGGCCTGGAATGTCATGAAAGACTACCTGGAGAGCGAAAATCTGGTCTTGCCACAGGTTACTCCGAGAGCGGCTATACGCGCCGCGTTCGCTTCAAGGCTGATCAGCGACGGTGAGACGTGGATGGAAGCGCTGGATGACCGGAACAAGATGTCGCACACCTACGACTTGAAAAGGTTCAAGGAGGTCATCGACAGAATCAGAACGCGCTACCTGACGGTGATGGACGAACTCTATTCGACGCTGCGGGATGAGAGCGCGGAGTAGTTGTCCATGGACCATGGCCTCACAGCCAAGCAGCTAGGTACGATCAAACGGATTCTGGCGCCTTATGCCGACGTGATCACGCGGGTCGACCTCTTCGGTTCCCGCGCTACAGGCGCCTGCCGGCCGAATTCGGACATAGACCTGCTCCTGCACGGCAGGCTGGACGAGAAAACCGTGGACCGTCTGTGGACGCTGTTTCACGAAAGTAACCTGCCTGTGCCAGTCGATGTGATGAGCTACGAGCTTACGACGTATCCGCCGCTCAAGGCACATATGGACGACGTTCGCCAGCCCCTCTTCACTCAGCAAGACCTCAAGGCGTAAGGACCGCTGCCATCACTGCGCCCCCTTAACCTTTCAATCAGCCGGCCTCGAGGGTTGCAATCAACTGAAGCCCTTGGCCCGCCTTACGTATGCCGCAACCCCTGCAACCCGCCGCCCCCGGTGAGCAGGCGCACCAGCACGTTGGCGCCGACGATGATCAGGACGAGGAAGAGGGTCACGGCGCCGGAGTGCTGGGTCATGTCATGTTCGTTGTAGGTGAAGATGACTCCGGTGAGCACCATGTTGGCCGGCGACAACAGCAGGATGATCAGGGACAGCTCGCGGGTCGCGGTGATGAAGGTCAGCAGCATTCCCGCGATCACGCCGCTTGACGACATGGGGAGGATGATCCTGGCCATGCGCCGGAACCAGCCGATCCCCTGGACCCGTGCGGTTTCCTCCAGGGACTTGTCGATCTGCAGGATGGCGGCGATGCCGGTGCGCGAGGTGAACGGCAGGTTCTTGACCACCGTGATCAGCACCAGGATCGTGAATGTGCCGTACAGCGCGGGCAGCGGCCCCCAGGGTACCGAGAACATGCCGATGTAGATGGCGCCGAGGGCGATGGAGGGGAAGATGTAGGGCGCGAAGGCGACGCCTTCGAGCCACCGCGCCAGCAGCGTGCCGCGGCCGCGGACCGCCGCGTAGCCCACCAGCAACCCGAGCAGGCCGTTGCACAGCGCGGCCAGCACGCCCAGCTTGATGCTGTTCCACAACGCCGTCAGGATGCCCGGGGAATGCCAGATGCCGGGTTCGCCGTTGGCGATGTCGATGTCGCTCTCGCCGATCCAGAAATGCATCGTCAGGCCTCTCAGGGAATACTCGCCCGGCGTGATCACCAGGGATTCCCAAAGCAGGATCAGCAACGGCAGCACCACCGTCACGGCGAGGAAGGCGGCGACCCCGATGGTGGCGGGCCAGACCCAGGAGCCGAGATCGATCTCGCGCTGCCGGAAGCCCTTGCCGGTCAGCGTCACGAAGCTCTTGCGAATCCCGATGACCCGGCTGTTGATCCAGATGAAGGTGATCGCCATGACGATCAGGACCAGGGCCAGGACGAAGGCGTCGCCGCTGTTGCGGGCGTTCAGCGAGGCGTAGATCTGGGTCGAGAAGGTAAAGAACCGGACCGGCAGACCCAGCAGGGCCGGCGTTCCGAAGGTGCCGAGAATGCGGATGAAGGTCAGCACCACGGCGGAACCCAACGCCGGCAGCAGCAAAGGAAACGTGATCCGCCACAGCCGCTGGCGCCGGTTCATGCCGGCGATGGCGCCCGCCTCCTCCAGCTCCGAATCCACCGTCGCCAGGGCCCCCGACATCAGCAGGTAGCCGTAGGCGTAGTAGTGCAGCGCCAGGCAGATGACGATGGGGAAGAAGCCGTAGCTCACCCAGTCGGGCGGCTGCACGCCGAAGAAGCTGGTGACCATGCCTTCGGCGCCGCCGATCCGGTCGTTCTTGAAAAGGCTCAGCCACGCCAGCGCCAGCACCCACGACGGCATCATGTAGGGCACCACCACCAGGGCCCCGAACACGCCCTTGAAGCGGATGTTGGTGCGCACCATCAGCCATGCGAGGCCGCTTCCGATGCTCACGCCCAGAACGGTCACGCAGACGCCGACGGCGACGCTGTTGAACAGCGGCTTCAGGAACAGCGCCCTGGAAAGAGGGCCGGTGAAGACCCGTTCGAGGTGAAAGAGGGTGAAGCTGCCGACCTTGGCCTCCGGCCGGTAGGCGAGGTCGTAGCTCTGGTAGACCAGGGCGTCGTGGATGATCTCGAAGAGCGGCACCAGCACCAGGAAGGACAGCACGGCGAGGCACAGGACGCCCAGGACCTTCTCCGGCTGGTTCACCACCCGGTAGACGTGGTAGCGGAGGTTGCTCGCCGAGAAGAGGGGGGGCTTGCTTCCGGAAGAGGCCGTATCCAGCGACATGTGTCAGGGCTTCCGATTCGCTCCGATCAGGCGGGCGGGGATTGATTGAAGAGGTTGTCCTCCGATTCGGCATCGAAGAAGTTCATCGCTTCCGCTTCGAAGTCGACCCACAGCGGGTCACCGAGGGCCATCCGTATGAACCCCGGTTGCAGGAGCGTGATGGAATGGTCCTCGGCCCGGACTTGCAGGATCGTGTCGGATCCCTTCGGCTGAATCGATTCCAGTGTTCCCCTCAACCAGCCCTCCCTGGCCTCGGTCGACACATTGATGCTTTCCGGGCGGATGGTGGCGACGAGGTCCCTGGCGTTCGGGGGCGGGTCTTCGGGGATCGGCAGCCATAGCTCCCCGCAGTCGAGCCCCACCGCGCCGTTCTTCCGGCTGATCGTCCCGCTGAACCGGTTGATGCCGGGATCGCCGATGAAGTCGGCCACGAAGAGGTTCGCCGGGTGGTGATAGATCTCGTAGGGCGTGCCCTGTTGCTTGACCAAGCCCTTGTCCATGACCACGACGATGTCCGAGAGGGTCAGCGCCTCGATCTGGTCGTGGGTCACGTAGACGGTGGTGGCTTCGAGATCGCGGTGCAGTTTCTTGAGCTCGCCGCGCATTTCCGTGCGCAGCTTGGCGTCGAGGTTGGACAGCGGCTCGTCCATGAGCAGGATGGACGAGCGCGAGGCGATCATGCGCGCCAGGGCCACCCGCTGTTGCTGGCCGCCGGACAGCTCCGAGGGGTAGCGGAGCTGGTACGGCTTCATCTGCACTTTCTCCAGGGCGGCCTCGAGGCGCTCGGCGGTCTCGCCCGCGTTCAGGCCCATCTGCTTCAGGCCCAGCGTGATATTCCGCTCCACCGTCATGTGGGGCCAGAGCGCATAGCTCTGGAAGATGAGCCCCAGGTTGCGGTTCTCGGGGGGAACGATCACGCCCTTCTGGCGCGAGAAGATGAGCCTCTCACCGAACCGGATCTCCCCGGCCTCGGGTTCTTCCAGCCCGGCGATCACGCGCAATGTCGTCGTCTTGCCGCAACCGGACGGTCCGAGAATGGTCAGGAACGCGCCCGGCGCGACAGTCAGATCCAGATGCCGTACGGCGACTTCCTTGCCGTACGACTTCCGGATCCCCGTCAGGTGGATTTCCTCCATGCTTTGGTTATCTGCTCGAATGCAGCGTCCAGAAGTCGCGGACCTTGGGGCCCTGCTTCCACATGTAGTCGGCGTCCACGCTCCAGCCCGGCATCTCGTCCCAGATCTCGCCGCCGGCGGGCAGCGGCACGTCGCTCCGGGGGCTGACCGTGCCCGGGTCGAAGTAGGGCGCGAGACCCTGCAGCAGGTCCATGCTGGCGCCCTTGTCGTAGGGCTTCTCAAGCTTCGAGCTCTTGTTCAGTTCCAGGCTGCCGAGCAGGTACGCGCTGAAGAGCTTGGCCGCGTGCGGGTGCGGCGCCTGGCGCGCGATGGCCATGAAGGTCGGGTAGATCAGCTTGCCCACCGGGTCCACCTTGGCCAGGATTTTGTTGACGTAGCCCTTGGAATCGTTGCGCGCGATGTAGGTCATGTTGGCGAACGCGATCAGGGGTTTCGTCTGGCCCTTCTTGCCCGAGGCGCGGGCCAGCTTCGAGCCGGACTTGAAGATCACCAGGTCGTTGGCGAGCAGGCGCGCCCAGAACTCGTGGCCGGCGTCCGGGACCCCCTCGCTCAGCTTGATGGGCTTGCCGGCGTGGCGCTCATAGGCGGCGGCCATGACGTCGGGACGCTGCATCAGGGTCATGACCCCCATCAGGGTGGAGCCCGACGACAGCGGGTTCTTCATGCCCACGCGGCCCTTGAACTTGGGCTCGGTGAGCTCCCACACGTTCTTGAAGGGCGGCGCGTCCGGGTAGGCCTCCCGGTTGTAGAGAAAGACCATGGCCTCGTTCACGCGGATCAGCAGCGGGTCGCGGTT
>JAJDTQ010000228.1 GCA_022827045.1 Candidatus Binatia bacterium | reverse complement strand
GGTCGTGTCGAGCACACTGACGGAGGCTCCTGCACTGGCCCGGACACAAGTGCAAGGGGTAGTGCGGAAGCCGGTGACAGCGAAGCCCGCAGCGGGCGAAGCGAACGCGGAGCGGCGGTGCCGACGACGAGCGCAGCGAGTCGGACGGCACGAGCGGGGCGATGCTGCCGAAGGCGGCGAGCCGTGTCACGCGTCGAGGCACGGCGGTGAAGCTGGAGCACCGTCATGGTGGAGACGGAGGGCGTCACCTTCAGCGACGGCGATGTGAAGACCGGTGACGGGCAGAGCCGCACCAACGAGGCGCAGGCGGAAGGACGCACCGGACCGAAGGGGTGGGGAGGCCCACGTCGCCGAGTGGCATAGGGTAGGCGCGAAGCGGGTACTCGGCGACGTGGGCCGTGGGGAGGGGCCCTGCCGAGAACGAGCACAACACGGGACGTTGTCATGGTCGGCGTCGTTGGTGGAGATGAAAGGCGTGGCAACGATGGACGTGAAGACCCAGTGTGGGAGCGACGGCGCAGGAGATGATGCGAGGAAGGGGCCGCGCCAACGAGTGACGCGACCCCATGGTGTGTACGGATCAGGCAGCGATCTGTTCGATCTTGTGCACCGGTATCCCGAGCTGGCGGGCTTTGTCGACGAGGTTGTCGGTGATGCCGCTTCCGGGGAACGCGATGACGCCCTTGGGCAGGAGGTTGAGGAGGTCGTCGTTGCGGCGGAAGGGAGCAGCCCGTCCGTGGCGATCCCAGTCGGGCTTGCAGACGACCTGGTGGACGCCGCGCTTCTCGGCCCAGCTCGCCGCGATGCGCTCGACGCCGGGGCCGCCGCCGTGAACGAGCACCATGTCGGTATACTTGGCGCGGACCTTGTCGAGCTTGTTGAACACCGCGGCGGGGTCGCTGATGTCCTTGCCGCCGGTTACCGCCACCAGGGTTCCTTCGGGCAGGTGCGCCTGGGTCTTGCGGTCCTTGCGTGCGCGGACGAAGTCACGGGCGTCGATGGCGGCGGAGGTGAGCTTGCCGGTCTGACTGGTGTGCGATCCGCTCCGGGGCCGCCAGGTCTGTCCGGTGGCGTTCAGGTAGTCCTCGGCAGCAGCGTCGCGCATGCGCTCGAAGGCGTCGCGGCGCGCGGAGAGGTTCTGCACCCGGTCGGTGATGAGCTCGAGCTCACGGGACTTGATCTCGGAACCGTCCTGCTCGTGCTGAAGGTGGCGGAGGCCGGGGATGAGGCGGTCGGCTGAGCGGTCGAGGCGCTGTGTCTGAGCACCCATTTCCTTGATCGGTACCTTCCACGCCGTGCCGGAGGATCGGATGATTTACGCTAACCCACCGATTTATATGCATTAATCCTGACTATTGACGAGCGAGAGACAGCCCTTGAAGATCTCGGTAGACTCGTCGATTCAACACTATTTCAACCCCGATGCCGGGATTCATGAGTTCATGAGGCCGGGTAGGAGGGGTCGTTACCGAGCCCCTCCCCCCAACAGAGCCGAGAAGGACGGACTGAGGTCATCGCTAAGTGCGAAGAGCTTGTCGACTGGATCTCTCACTCCCGGGCTCCTGATCCGTCAGGCCAACGGCAGTGGAAACTGATACATTACCGCCGAACGGCTTCATCTCCTCCGAACGCGGTTACCACCTACAGTCTTGACCGCAGATCTCCTGATTTTGGCGGAAATCGGTGTTTTCATTCCATTGAAGCACGCTGAGCCCCTTGTCACCTTTGATGCAGCGACAAATGTCATTTTGAATAGCGTCAATACTGTGACTATCCACTGGTGATATTGACGTAATACGACCTGTCTGAGTTCTTTTTCGGAATGGTCCTGATTGACCCAGCCAGTCTCGTTGCGATACGTATGTCTCCAGTTCGACGTGCTTCATTGGAAGTTGAGCATTTTTCATCCCCGTGCTGCCGAAAGCATATGCAACAACCTTAGGACAGTCTGTTGAAACATATGACGCAATATATTGAACTGCCGCGCCACCTAATGAATGACCGGCCATCGTTACACTATTGGTCCATTGCAATCGGTTCCCTGAACTGTCTTTCAGGACTTTTTCCCTGTATGCGTTACATATACTTTCGATAGCGTATGTCGCCACGGGAAATACGCAAGTTTCCCCGACGAAATTCGTTGCAACTTGTCTCAAGTCTTCGACTTTTGTCCCAGGAAAGCCTATTTTGTGACCGTTATCGTAGATCTGAAGCGGTACCCACGCGACGCCTTCTCGTGCTGCGACGTCCGTCTCGACGAATAGGCTTCCTGCTATTTCATACAGTCGTATTGCCACGGCCCATAATACGCTGTCGACCGTACAACCGGCGTATATCGTATCTTCGTATTCAGTGTTCTCTAATGAAATTGAGATATCGAAGTGCCGATCATTCTGTTTTTTTAATTGTTGCAGTACAGACTGTTTGTCAAATAGCTTTCGTGGGCCAAATAAGCTTGGGTCAATTCTAACTTTTCGAATGTCTAAGGGAGGTTCTGGCTTATAACATGTCGTAGATTCGGAATGGCGGTCGCTTGCGCGCTCCGCCAGTTGAGAATTTCGGAAGAGAACCCCCAACGTAGCACGCACTTCAGGGCTGGCTTGCATGCATGTACGTCGGAGCATTCCGTCAGCTTGTGCTTCGGCCTGAGAGGTCATGAGGCAGAGAATTGTGAAGACGATTACAGAAAGGAAATTGGTCGTTTGCATGTTCATACCTCGAACGGCGGACTGTAGGACCGCGCGGAGAAACTGAAGCGCCGCACTTCACGCTGAACTATCAATTCACGCCGAAAACTACGACATTGAGCGCGCTAATGCAACACTGATGTTTACCGGTCGTTTCATACTGGGTCGGCTTGCGGTCGTCTAGAACGCCCACGGCAGGCGTTGTGACGTTCGAATGGCAGGCTGCGCACGGGCATGAACGGCGGCGGGCGCCCGGCCCGGGAAGGGACAGTGGAATGCTCTTGCCCGACTCGGTGAACATACCGGAGTTTCCGGGATCGGTCCGGCGATGGGTTTCTCCGACCGTCGGCGGCCCCGCGCTCGGCCGCAAGAAGGGAAACGCTTCGTCTGAGTGTCGACGGAGTCCGCGCAGAAGACGCTCAGCGCGGAGTCGTCACCATGACAACACGGCGCTCGATTCACGGACACGAACGCGCGACGAGTCATGGCCGGGCGCGTCCGTGTCGTTCCACGGCGTAAATCCCGAACCTTGATGCCTCCACGGGAAGCGCATGGCGGCGGTGCGGCGAGCCTGTCGACGAAGTGGAGGACGGTTTTCGCAATGTGTTGAACGGCTTCTGCACGGCGTTCCAGGTAACTCAAGGGCGCGCCCTTCCCTCCTTCAACTTCGCGGCTCCCTTGTGCGCCCGGCGGGATTCGCGCACGCCGACCGTTCGCTCCCCGTTCAGCGGTATCGCGTTCACGCGGCCCTCCGTCAAGTCGCTGAGCAGGTGCACGCGGTCCCGAGCTCGCACCAGCGGCGCGTCTGCGCCAACTCCTCCGGCGTCACCCGGGCGATTACCGCCAACACTTGTTCGCTCAGTGCCATGGGACCATCCCCTCACGACCGGGGAGCGAAGGCCCGGCGGAACGCGCCGGGCTATAGAAGTTTGACGAGGGCGACGATCAGGCCACCCTGGGCGATCAGCGCGCCGAACAGCCATTTCACAAGGTCGGCCTTCACCGCCGAGATGGCGGCGCTGGTTTCATGGCGCACGGCTTCGATGCCGGCCCTGGTCTCCTGCCGCAGGGCCTCAATGCCGGCCTCGACTCTGGCGATGTCGGCCCTGGTCTCTTGTCGCAAGGTTTCGATGTCGGCCCTGGTCTCTTGTCGTAGGGTTTCGATGGCGGCCTTGGTCTCTTGACGCAGGGCGTCGACATCGGCCTTTACGGCGGCGACATCGGCCTTGGTGGCGAGGTTGGCGTTGAGGAGGGCGACGTGCTCTTCGGCGAGGGTCTCGGCCTGCTTCTCGGTGAAGCCGCTCTCGGTAAGGCGCTTGACGAAGCGATGGGTGTCGAATGCGATGGCCTCGGCCATGCTCCGATCATAGCAATCTGACCGGTGCGGGACAAGGAAAATCGAGCCTCCGGCGAGGGCCGCCGCTCCTGCGAAAAGACAATCGCCGCCACTTGGCAACAGGGCCATGAAGCGGTTCGTTCACGCCTTGTTCTTGCCCCGGAAAGCCTCTATGTGGGCTTCATGGACCATCACGAACCCTTCGAACAGGCGCCCTGCGGAGGGCGCATCGGATGGTAGCCTCCATCGGCGCGGTGGCCTCGCCGTCTCAGGGCGTGAGCTACTATCAGCGCGACGGCTACTATGCCCGCGACGATCCGGCGCACCTGGAGGCGAGCGCCTGGGCGGGCAAGGGCGCGGAGGCGCTGGG
>JAJDTQ010000173.1 GCA_022827045.1 Candidatus Binatia bacterium | reverse complement strand
TGGCGGTGCCCAAAGACACCCGTTCGTCCTGAGCGTAGCGCCGCGCCAGCGGCGCGAAGTCGAAGGGCGCCAGCCGGCGTTTTCGACAGCCTGCTAGGCTTCCGCCTTGGCGGCGGCCTTCCGCGCCTCCAGCTCCGCCGCCTCCGCCGCGGTCTTGCCCCACAGGGGCGGGTCCTTGAGGTACTCTTCCTCTTCTGGGGTGTTGGGGCGTCCCAGGACGGCGTTGCGGTGCGGGAAGCGGCCGAAGCGCTTGATGGCGGCATGGTGCCCGACCGCGGACCGCATGGAATCCTCGTTGCCGAGACTGCCGTAGAGCACCAGCGCCCGCTCCTGGTCGGCCAACCGCTCGCTGTGCTCGAACGGCAGGTAGATGAAGGTCCTCGGCCAGCGGGAAAAGCTCCGGTCGTAGCCGGCGTCGAGGGCGTAGGCGGCGATTTCACGGGCCTTGGGGTCGGTGCCGAAGGCGCGGGGCGTGCCGCGATAGATATTTCGCGGGAACTGGTCGAGGACCATGATCAGCGTCAGGCAATCTTCGGGCGTCTGTTTGAAATGGTCGAGTTCCCCGGCCGCCGCCCGCTCGTGAACCCCGGTGTAGTGCTCGACTAGGTAGCGGTCGAACTCCGGCGTTGACCGAAACCATACCTGACGCTTTTCCATCTCGACGCCCAGGTCCAGCGTACCGAACCAGAACGTCAGAATTTCCTTCGATAGAGGATCCACGCTGCCTCCTTCATCCGGCGGTCACGGGCGATTCGGAAGCCTCCAAGGTAGCCGGCTCGCGTCTCCAACGCCGTCACCGAGCCCAAGAAAAATCGCTGCAAGTCTTGACCAAGACATGTCCAATTGCAACACTCGCCAAGGCTTCGAGCGATCGGGGCAATCCGGTTCCGCGGAGGTGGTTACGCAATACTTCGACGACAAGGTCAGGGCAAGTGGCCGCTCTCTGCACAAGCAGAAGCTGCAGGTGCTCCAGATCAACATGGGGAAGTACTGCAACCAGTCGTGTTTCCACTGCCACGTGGAGGCCGGACCGGGCCGCAAGGAGATGATGGACCGGGCCACCGTGGACGACGTGCTGCGGTTCCTCGAGAACTCCGACATCCCCACCGTCGACATCACCGGCGGCGCGCCGGAGCTGAACCCACACTTCGACTACCTGGTGGAGTCCTGCAGGGAGCTGGGACGTCACGTGATGGACCGCTGCAACCTGACGGTCTTCTACGAGGAGGGGAAGGAATACCTGCCCGAGTTCTTCAAGAGCCACCGGGTCGAGGTGGTCTGCTCGCTACCCTGCTACACCAGGGAGAACGTCGACAGCCAGCGCGGCAACGGCACCTTCGAGTTGAGCGTACGGGGGCTTCAGGAGCTCAACCGCCTGGGCTACGGCGAGCCCGACTCGGGCCTGGAGCTGAACCTCGTCTACAACCCCATGGGCAACTACCTGCCGCCGCCGCAGGCAGAGCTCGAGGGGGATTATCGGCGAATGCTCGGCGACGACTTCGGCATCGTCTTCAACCATCTCTACTGCCTGACCAACATGCCCATCACCCGCTTCAAGAAGTTCCTCAAGCAACGGGGGCAGTACGACGACTACCTCAAGCTCCTCGAGGACAACTTCAACGCCGAGACGGTGGACCGGGTCATGTGCCGCGACCTCCTGAGCGTGGCCTGGGACGGCTCGGTGTACGACTGCGACTTCAACCAGATGATCGACATGCCGCTGGGCCGCACGAACGGGGAGACGCCCCACATACGGGACTTCTCGGCGGCGGACTTCGAGGACCAGCCGATCCTTACCGGAAACCATTGCTACGCTTGCACCGCCGGCACCGGCAGCAGTTGCGGCGGCGCCCTGGTCTGACACGCCGACAGTTTGGCCGTCGGACGCCCCGTCCATGCGGCTTTCCGTCATCATTCCCGTTCTCGACGAGGAGCGCGCCATCGGCGCCGCCGTCGCGGACCTGCGACGCATCGAACCCCATGAGATCATCGTCGTGGACGGCGGCAGCACGGACCGCACGGCGGAGATCGTGCGCGACGGCCCGGCCCGGCTGGTGACGTCCTCCCGCGGGCGCGCCGCGCAGATGAACGAAGGCGCACGGCACGCCACCGGCGAGCTGCTCCTTTTCCTTCACGCCGACACCACCCTGCCTGCCACCGCGAAGCTCGACCTCGAAGGCTGCATGACCGACCCGGCCTGCGTGGGCGGTCGTTTCGACATCCGGCTGGACAGCGCGCGCCCGCTGCTCCGGGTCGTCGGCCGCATGATCAGCCTGCGCTCGCGCTTGACCCGGGTCGCCACGGGAGACCAGGCCATCTTCGTCCGGCGGGCCGTGTTCGAGCGACTGGACGGCTTCCCCGAGATGCCCATCATGGAAGACGTGGCGTTTTGCCGCGCCCTCAAGAGACAGGGGCGCATCGCCTGTCTGCGGTCGCGGGTGGTAAGCTCGGCCCGGCGGTGGGAACAGCACGGCCCGGTTCGGACCATCCTGCTCATGTGGGCCTTGAAACTGCTCTTCCTGGCCGGCGTGGCGCCGGCCACCCTGAAGCGGCTCTACAGCGAGGCCCGGTAGTGTCCCTTGCCCGGACAACCACCAACTTTGACCGTTTCGAAGGCTTTGTCTTTGTGTTAGGTTGGCGTTCCCCATGAGTCGAACGGGAAACGGCAAGCAGCAGGAGATCCTGGCCAAGCACAAGGAGTACCTGTTCTCCTGCGTCGCCAACTACTACGAGGAGCCGCTGGTGGTGGACCGGGCCAAGGACTCCCTGGTCTACGACGTGGACGGACGGGAGTACCTGGACTTCTTCGGCGGTATCGTCACCATCAGCGTCGGCCACTGCAACGACAAGGTCGTCGCGGCCATCGAGGAACAGGTCCGCAAGGTCCAGCACACATCCGCACTCTACCCCACCGAACCCCACGTCCGCCTGGCGGAGAAGCTCGCGGCCATCACGCCCGGAGCGCTCAAGCAGTCCTTCTTCACCAACAGCGGCACGGAAGCCAACGAGACCGCCGTTCTGGTGGCGCAGCTCTACACCCGCGCCCATGACGTCGTCGCCCTGCGCCACAGCTACAGCGGCCGTACTCAGCTGGCCATGAGCCTGACGGGGAACTATGCGTGGCGGCTGACTCCCACTTCGAGCCCCAATGTCCACCACATTCCCAACGCCTACTGCTACCGCTGCCCCTTCGGCCTCACCTATCCGAGTTGCGACCTCAAGTGCGCCAAAGATCTCGAAGGCGCCATCCAGACCGCCACCTCCGGCAAGCTGGCCGCGTTCATCGCCGAGCCGATCCAGGGAGTCGGCGGATTCATCACCCCGCCCAAGGAGTACTTCAAGGAGGTCGCCGCCATCGTGCACAAGTACGGCGGCCTGTTCATCTGCGACGAGGTGCAGACCGGATGGGGCCGGACTGGCGGCAAGATGTTCGGCATCGAGCAGTGGGACGTGGAGCCGGATATCATGACCTTCGCCAAGGGCATGGCCAACGGGGTGCCCATCGGCGGCACCATCACCCGGTCGGAGGTAGCCGACAGCGTCAAGGGGCTTTCCCTCTCCACCTTCGGAGGCAATCCGGTGACCTGCGCCGCGGCGCTGGCCACCATCGAAGTCATCGAGAACGAAGGCCTTGTCGCCAACGCGGCCGAACGGGGCCGGCAACTCCGGGACGGCCTCGAAGCCCTCGGGGAGAAGTATCCCCTTATGGGCGACATCCGCGGCATGGGTCTCATGCAGGGCATCGAAATGGTGGGGCCGGACAAGGCCCCGAGCCCGGAGGCGGTGGCGAGGCTGTTCGAGCTGACGAAACAGAACGGGCTGCTGATCGGCAGGGGCGGCCTCATGGGCAACGTGATCCGCATCACTCCCGCCCTGAATGTCACGAAGGAGCACGTGGACGAGGCGCTCACGCGGCTGGACCGGTCGCTGTCGCAGATGGGGCTTTGACTTCGAATGATTCGGCGCAGGCTTATCGGAGCCATCCCGGTCCTGATCGGGATGTCCTTCCTGGTCTTCTTCCTCATGCAGCTCGCTCCGGGGGACCCGGTGACGCTGCTGCTCGGGGAAGACGCGGAGCCCCACGAGATCGAGGAGGTCACCCGCGAGTGGGGACTCGACCAGCCCATCATCGTCCAGTACTGGCAGTTCATAAGCCAGGCCGTCCGGGGGAACTTCGGCGAGTCCATGCGCTACGGAGAACCGGTGACGCAACTCGTGGCCGAAAGGCTGCCGGCCACCGTGGAGCTGGCGCTGGCGAGCATGCTGGTGGCCATCATCATCGCGCTCCCCATCGGCGTCTACTCGGCCATCAAGCACAACTCCCTGTGGGACCACTCGGGCATGACCGTGGCGCTGGTGGGCATCTCCGTGCCCAACTTCTGGCTCGGCATCATGCTCATCTTCTTCCTGGGGGGCCAGTTGAACCTGCTGCCGGTGGCGGGGCGGCTGACCTACGGCGTCAACGTCCCGCCGGTCACGCAACTCGTGCTGGTGGACGCCCTAATCGCCGGCGATCTCGCGGCCTTCTGGGACGCGATCAAACACATCCTGCTCCCCGCCATTACCCTGGGAACCAGCTTCGCCGCCATCATCACGCGGATCTCGCGCTCCAGCGTGCTGGAGGTCATCCGGCAGGACTACATCACCACCGCCCGGGCCAAGGGGCTGAGCGAAAGGACGGTCATCTGGAAGCACACGCTCCGTAACGCCCTCATCACCATCATCACGATCCTCGGCCTCCAGCTCGGCGCGCTGCTGAGCGGCTCGGTCATCACTGAAACGGTGTTTTCGTGGCCCGGCATCGGCAGCCTGCTCATCCAGTCCATTACCACCCGTGACTACAAGCTGGCCCAGGGCGTCATCTTCTTCTTCGCGCTGGTCTATTTCTTCGTCAACCTGATTGTGGACCTGCTGTACACGTGGGTCGACCCGAGGATCCGGCTGTGATCGGCTGGCGGCGCTACGCGAAGGTCATCAGCGGCGGTATCATCGTGGCGCTGCTGTGCATCTGCGGGCTCGGAGCTCCCTGGCTGGCGCCCTACGACCCGCAGGAGCAGAGCCTGGAAACAAGGTTGCAGCCGCCGTCGCTGGGCCTGACCGAAAATCCGCACGTCATGGGCACCGACAACCTGGGCCGGGACCTCATGAGCCGGGTCATCTACGGCTCGCGCATCTCGCTGATGGTGGGCGCCGCCACGGTTTTCCTGGCCGGCTTGCTGGGCTGCTTCCTCGGAGCGGTGGCGGGATACTTCGGCGAACTCATCGACGAGACCATCAACAAGACCACGGAGATATTCCTGGCCTTCCCGTTCCTGCTGCTGGCCATCGCCATCATGGCTTTCCTGGGACAGGGCCTGGTGAACCTCATCATCGCGCTGGTGCTCAGCCGATGGGTGCAGTACTGCCGGGTGGTGCGCGGGGAAGTGCTGTCGCTCAAGGAACGCGAGTTCGTCCAGGCCGCCCGGGCGCTCGGTGCCAGCAACCGCTACATCATCCTGCGCCACGTGATCCCCAACACGCTGCCCAGCGTCATGGTCATCGCCACCTTTGCCATGGCCGTGGTGATCATCACCGAGGCGAGCCTGAGCTTCCTGGGACTCGGCGTCCCGCCCAGCATCCCCACCTGGGGCTCCATGCTGAGCGAGGGCCGCAGCTACATGTACCGCGCGCCGTGGCTCACCATCTTCCCCGGCATCGCCATCTTCATCACCGTCCTCGGGATCAATCTCCTGGGGGACGGCCTGCGCGACATCTTCGACCCGAAGCTCACGCGCAGCCGCTGAGGGAAACGGAAGAAAGAACCCATATCCGGGCGGGAGAAGGGTTCCAAGCCGATCGGCCGCCTGGCCCGTCAGCAGGTCTCGGCCAGGACGCTCTCGATGGCGGCCAGAAACGGCACCGCGAACGCTTCGAGCTTCGCGGCTCCCACTCCGTTCACTTCGGCGAATTCCTCCTCGGTCCGGGGCTTGCGGCGCGCCATGTCGATGAGGGTCCGATCGGAGAACACGATATAGGCAGGGACGTCGCGCTCCCTGGCCAGCCGGAGCCGCAACGCCTTGAGCACGTCCAGGAGGGCCGCCTCGGGGCCGGTGAGCGGACCGTCCTCGGGTTCCGTCCGGCGCCGCCCCTTCGTTTCCCGCGCGGCCCCGGGCGCCCGGGCGGGCGCCGTGTCCCGGCGGTAGAGGAAGACGCCCTCGCTCTGTAGCAGCTCGCGCCCCTTGCCGGTGATGGAGATCCCGCCGTAGCCTCCGATGTCGAGCCGCAGCAAACCGGTGGCGACCATCTGGCGGATGAGGGAACGCCACTCGTTCTTGCCCACGCCGGCGCCCACCCCGAAGGTGCGCAGCAGGTGGTGGCCGGCGCGTTCGATCTTCTCCGTCGCGGTTCCGCGCAAGACGTCGATTACATGCGCCGCGCCAAACCGTTCACCGGTGCGGTACACCGCGGAAAGGACCTTCCGGGCGTCCTCGGTGCCGTCCACCCGCTCCGCCGGGTCGAGGCAGGCGTCGCAGTTGCCGCACGGCTCGATCCGCTCCCCGAAATACTCCAGCAGCGTCACCCGCCGGCAGGCCGGCGCCTCGCAGTAACCCAGCAGCGCGTCGAGGCGCTTGTGCTCCCGCCGCCTGCGCTCGTCTCCCGCGTCCTCCTCCTCGATGAACTGCCGCCGCATGCGGATGTCCGCAAGGCCGTAGAGCATGTGGGCTTCCGCGGGCTCTCCGTCGCGGCCGGCGCGGCCGATCTCCTGGTAGTAGGCCTCGACGCTCCCGGGCAGGTCGGTGTGGAGGACGTAGCGGACATCCGACTTGTCGATGCCCATGCCGAAGGCGATGGTGGCGACGATGACCACTCCAGGGTCGGTCATGAAGACGTTCTGGTGGGCTTCCCGGTCCTCCTTGTCCATGCCCGCGTGGTAGGGAAGCGCCCGCACGCCGTCGGCCTCGAGCAGCGCCGCGGTCTCCTCCGTCTTCCTGCGCGACAGGCAGTAGACGATGCCGCTCTCGCCGGCGTGACGGGCGACGAAGCTCCGGCACTGCCGCTTCCAGTCGCGCTTCATCTCCACCGTGAGCCGGATGTTGGGGCGGTCGAAGCCCAGGACGAAGGGTTCCACCTCGCCGCCGAAAAGGCGCTCGGCGATATCCTCCCGGGTCAAGGCGTCCGCGGTGGCGGTCAGCGCCGCGATGGGGACGCCGGGAAACAGGTGCCGCAGCCGGCACAGGTCCTCGTATTCGGGGCGGAAGGAGGGGCCCCACTGCGAGATGCAGTGGGCCTCGTCGACGGCGAACAGCTTGACCGGAAGCCGGCCCAGGGCTTCTAACATGCGCTCGGTCATCAGGCGCTCGGGGGCCATGTAGAGGAGCCGCGTCTCGCCGCTTGCGGCCCGGCGCCAGGCGGCGACATTCCGGGCACGCTCGTTGGCCGAGTTGATGGTGTCCGCCGCCACCCCGGCGAGGCGCAGGGCCGCCACCTGGTCCTGCATCAGCGCCACCAGCGGCGACACCACGACGGTGAGACCGCCCAGCGCCAGCGCCGGGACCTGGAAACACAGCGACTTGCCCGAGCCCGTGGGCATCACCGTGAGCACGTGGCGTCCGGCGAGCAGCGCCTCGATGGCGGGCTGCTGCCCGGGGCGGAACGCGTCGAAGCCGAATATGTCCCTGAGTACCCTCTGTGCGGCGCTCATTGGTCTCCACGCGGCAATGCCGCCGAACGCACCGGACCGGTGCCCTGTCGCCCGGGGTCAGGGCGGCGGGCCCTCGACCCGCTCACACCGGCACGCAAAAACGGAGCCACCGCGGTGGAACGCACTTCAGTGGATGAGGTCGCCCTTGCGCGCCTCCGCCACCATGTAGTCGCAGACCCGGAAGGCGTTGGCCTGGATGGTCAGGGTGGGGTTGAGGCCGGCGGAGGTCACGAACACGCTGGCGTCGACGACGAAGAGGTTGGGCACGTCATGGGAGCGGCACCACTTGTCCACCACCGACGACTCCGGGTCGTCGCCCATGCGGCACGTGCCCATCTGGTGGTTGTGCAGCTTGCGGGTCTCGGGCTTGGGGACGATGATGCGGGTGGCTCCGGCGGCCTCGTAGATCTCCCGCGAACGCTCGCCCAGGTAGGTGGCCAACCGCACGTCGTTCTCGTGGCTGGTGTGGGTGATGCGCGCCACCGGCAGGCCGTAGCAGTCCGTCACCTCGGAGTCCAGGTCCACGGCGTTGCTCTCCACCGGGAGACTCTCGCCGGTGCAGTGGCTGTGCAGGTAGTGGCGCCAGGTCTCGCGCATGGAATCCTTGTGGTCCTTGCCCCAGCGCTTGCCGTGGATGGGCCGGAGCGCCAGCTCGATGGGATCGCCGCCGTGGGCGCGGGGGTGCATGAAGCCGCCGCGGATGAAGCCGCGTTTCGTGTCCGTCCTGTAGAAGTCGTGGAGCACCCGGGTGCTGGAGGTTCCCTTGTGGCCGTCCAGCGGCTCGGGAAACGTCACCACCAGGGTCACCCCCGGAGAATGCAGCATGAGGTTCCGGCCCACCAGGCCGCTGCGGTTGGCCAACCCCTGGGGGAAGCGCGCGGACTCGGACAGGAGCAGCAGCCGCGCCGTCTCCACGCCCCCGGCCGCCATCACCACCAGTCGGGCCGGCTGGTGCTCCTCCTCGCCCTCGCCGTTGAAGTAGGTGACGCCTGACGCCTTGCCGTCCCGGTCCAGGGTGATCTCTCGCGCCAGGCAGAGAGGGCGGATCTCCAGCCGGCCGGTGGCCAGGGCCTTGGGCAGCATGGATTCCAGGGTGCTGGACTTGGCCCCCACCGGACAGCCGTAGGAGGAGCACATGCCCTTGCCGATGCACCCGGGACGGCCGTCGTAGTCGCCGGTGAGGATGGCGAGGGGGGTGGGAAAGGGATTCAGGCCGAGCTTGCGCGCGCCTTTCTCCAGTGCCGCGCCGGGGCTGTTGCGGGCCGCCGGCCCCACCGGGTAGTCGCGCTTGCGCGGCGGATCGAAGGGGCTCGACCAGCCCTTGCCCGAAACTCCGACGGTCCATTCCGCCTTCTCGTAGAAGGGCTCCATGTCGTCGTAGGAGATGGGCCAGTCCTCGATGGTGGTGCCCGCCACCGGACCGTCCTCGGACTTCACGCGGAAGTCCGACTCGTGGAAGCGCCAGGAGAGACCGCTGTAGTGGATGGTGCCGCCGCCCACGCACATGGCGTTGGAAAAGGTCTGGGTCTTGTTGGACAGGAACTCGGTGGGGCTTTGGGCGTCGGGCCGCCAGGTGCGCGGCTCGAGCTCCACCGTGGGCCAGAAGAAGTTGCGCCGCTTGTAGACCAGCTCGTCGCCCAGAGCGAAGTCCTCGCGCTTGTACCACGGACCCCGCTCCAGCACGCACACGGTCATGCCCGCCTCGGTCAGTTCCTTGGCCGCCACCAAGCCGGACGCTCCGCCTCCGATGACGCATACGTCTACTGTCTCGTGGTTTGCCATCCGCTTCCCTTCCGCCCGCTACCGGCCCTTCTTCTCCGGGGTGAACTCGTCGGGCTCGTTTTCGTCGTACCAGCCATAAGGGGTTTCGTTGCCGTGCGGGAAGCTCGGGCCAGGGTACCCTAGAACCTCCCATCCCACCCCGTCCTTGTTGCCGCCGTGCCGCGGATGGCCGTAGAAGCCCTCCATGGTATGGGTAAGAAGAAGGGTGAAAAAAGGGTCTTTCCGCTCGTCCAGCGTGGTCAGGATCCGGTCTTGTGCGGCGTCGTCCAGACCGCAAAAGTCCTTTCCCGAATTCAACTCCGAGGCCAGCCGGTCCAGCTCCGCCACGCCGTCGCGATACGCCTGCAAGTGCCGGCTGCCCAAGCCGGTGAGCTTGAACAGCGTCGCCTGCTGCTCCTCGGTGCGCCCTGCCATACCGCCCAGGAGGAAGTTGGCGTACTCCTTCTTCTCCCGGGGGCCGATGTCAACATCCATCTCATCGGAGGCCAGCAGTCCCTCGATGTAGCCGATGACTCCGGCCTCGCGTGCCCCCGGTCCCTCGTCCGCGGGGACGATGCGCGCGGCCGCCGCCTCGATAGTGGCACGCTCGTGATCCGACAGAACATTGCCTGAACTCGCATCGCTCATGAGAAATCCGCCTCGTTCCGACTCGCCGCGCCGGGATGGCACCAGCCTTGGGAAAGGGTCATCATACAATAGAGTTGGAGATAATTCACCTTCCCTGCCGGAACCCGTTGACATTGAATTTGACATCATTTGATGCAATGATTGAGCTTTAGTTCGGTCTTGCCTCGGAGCATCGCTATGAGAACCACCCTGAACATAGATGACGAACTGCTGGCGCGCGCACGTGAGCTTACCAACATCACCACCAAACCAGCGCTGATTCGGGAAGCCCTTCGAGCCCTCGTGGAGCGGGAGAGCGCACGACGGCTCGCCAGACTCGGCGGCAGTCAACCTGACTTGCAACCGGTTCCACGGCGCCGTCCCGCCGACGAGGGTCCGTCCGGCCAATGATCCTGATCGATACCTCGGTATGGATCGAGCACCTGCGCACCGGAGACCGCGAATTGGCGCACCTGCTCGACGCCGATCAAGCGCTTGTCCATCCTTTTGTCATCGGCGAGCTGGCATGCGGCAACCTTGCCCGACGCCAGGAAGTCTTGGCGATGTTGCAGGACCTGCCCGCCCTCCCTGCCGCGGAAGACTCCGAAGTGCTTTATTTCATTGGGCGAAACCGGTTGATGGGACTGGGCATCGGGTACATTGACATGCATCTGTTGGCAGCCGTGACCCTGGCTCCCCCAGCGCGACTATGGACACGGGACAAACGTCTGGAAGCGGTAGCCGACAGGCTCGGTCTAGCCCACGTGTCTCGCATCGGGTCTCCATCTTGACGAGAACGGATGCCCTGATAGAACTTAGCTCGACTTAGCTAGGGAGGTCGTCAAATGAAGCAGGTGAACATGCACGAGGCGAAATCCCAGCTTTCGAGGCTGGGCAAGTTGGCCTGGGAGGGCGAGGAGATCATAATCGCCAAGGCCGGTGAACCGTATCTAGTGCTGAAGCCGTACAAACGACCAACGGAGGAACGAAAGCCTGGTGGGCTGGAAGGGCAGATATGGATGGCCCCGGACTTTGACGAGCCCGACGAAGAACTCATGGACCTGATCGAGAACTCGAAGATCTTCCCGGATGAGGACTGACGTCGTGCGTCTGTTGCTGGACACCCACGCATTCGTTTGGTGGGTCACCGATGTCGCGCGGCTGACCGAGACCGCCCGTTCGGCAATCGCCGACCCCGGCAACGACGTCTTCGTCAGCACGATTACCGGTTGGGAGGTCGCGGTCAAGCGGGCTAAGGGGACCATGACCGCGCCGGACAATCTGTCGGCCATGGTCGAAGAAAAGCGCTTCACCCACCTGCCGTTGACCTTCCATCATGCCGAGCAGGCGGGCAAACTGCCGATGCACCATCGTGACCCGTTCGACCGCTTTCTGATCGCCCAAGCCCAAGCCGAGGGATTGATACTCGTCACCCGCGATCAACACATCCCGCGATACGACATAGCAACCGTGGCGGCTTGACCCCACGGCGACGGCCAGGACGAACGATTGTCAAAGCGGCTTGACCACCTTGCCCGCCGTCGCCACGAGCGCCGTGGCGGCCTTCAGGTAGGCGTTGATCCCGTGGAGCTTCTCCCCTGCCCGCCCGAGGTCCCGAAGACCCCGTTCAAGCTCTTTCTCGTTGTCGACGAGTTCCTGACGGATATCCGCGACACGCGTGTTCTCGAGCCTGCGAATGGCCAGGCAGACGTCCAGCAAAGCCGTGGCCGCCGCTATGCGCTCGGGCTCCGGGAGATCCTCCACGGCGGTGAGCCACTGGGTGGACATCATGTTCTGTCGTGCCCGGCGCAACTCCGACAGCGTCTTTCCGCGGACTTCACCCGGGGTCATTGAACCGCCCTCCCTGCTCCGGTGCCGAGTCGCAAGGCCAGCTCGACGAAACCCTCAACCGTCGTGGCCAGATCGGCCGCCCGGACGGCATCCAGGCGACCCTCCAGGGCCTCCACGTAGGCGTTTCGCAAAGAGCGGATGGCCTGTTCGGCCGCCCGCGCCGCTTCCACATCGGCTGTATCCCGCAGACTCCGGAGCCGCCGTGCCGGCCAGGTCTTGGGCAGCCGAGCCGCGCTCACGTACGGCTTCAAAACCTCGTCGTTCCGGAAAAGCGCCGACAAGACCTCGCGGTCGGCACGAATCTGGTGCGCGAGGGCCGCCACCAGAGCCTCCTGAAGGGCCAACTCGCGTTCGATAGCCTGGCCGCGAGCTTCCAGCTCGCGACGCAGCGCCTCGGACTTGAACGATGCCACCACAATGCTTGCGGCCGGCTCGACGAGCCCGCTTACTGAAACATCGCCCATTCGGGCCTTCTTGAGCCTGGGCGACAGCTTGCCCAACTCCACGGTCAACTGCTTTGCGGCATTGCCGATGCCCCTCGGCCCGTCAGGCTTGAGCAGAGTCCGCAACGCAACGAAATACGATCGCAGCAATGCGTTGTGGCGTTTGGCCGCGGCGTATTCTTGGAGGCGTCCTGCCATCGCAGCGTCGAACTCATCAAGCACCCGCCGACGCTCATCTTCCGGCAGGGTCCTCCGGGCCTTCACCAGCGCACCCGAATCGACCCCCACCGTCAGCTCGAACGCCCGGTCCAGCAGCGGCGGAATCTTGTCGGCATAGGCGATGCCCGCCCGGGCGACCCCGTCGAGGCGGGCCGTATCCGTGGACGCGGCACAGCCCGTTGCGGCGAGCCCCAAGACGAACACCCGCAAGAGGTAGATGTGACGCGCGCGCAGAATATAGGGTGGAAAATGCTTCGCTCTCATGAAGGGGGTCCTCTCACTCGTGAAGGCGCAACGCGAACGCCCACCGATGCGGTTCAAATTACGAACCAACCGGTTCTTATCGCACGGAACCACTGGAAAGTCCAAGGGTTGGAGGGAATCGGAGAACGATACATGGGGCGCAGCCAGTCGGAGCAAAACTCAGTCGTTGACCGCGCGCCCGCACTTGCTGTAGTTTCGTTTGAGGGCACGAAAACGAGCCATTCGGGCAGGAGTTCACATTCGCCCGGACAAGGAGGACCGAAATGAAAGACGGCCTGCGTTTCGTCGACAGCGACATGCACATCCAGGAGCCGGGAGACCTGCTGGAGAAGTACCTGGACCCCGAGTTCAAGAGCCGCGTCACCTGGGCGGTGGACGGCAAGGGGAAGATCAGCCGGCGTACCTGGATCATCGACGGCCTGCCCACCGGCGCGGATTCGGAGCTGCAGCAGTTCCGTAAGAAAGCCGCGTCATCCAAGGCCACGGGGCCGATCATGGGGGCAGCCACCGGGGTGCTGTCGGCGTCGCGGATCGCCGACACCGGGCGGCTCGATTTCGCCATCAACCGGGGGTACGACGAGGAGGCCCAGATCATGGGGATGGAGATGGAAGGCATCGACATCGCCGTGCTCTTCCCTACCGGCGGGCTGGGCCTGCTGGCGCGGGACAACATGGACCCGCATCTCTCTCACGCCCTCAGCCGTGCCTACAACGACTGGATCCACGACTTCTGCCAGCACTGCCCGGAGCGCATGAAGTTCGCCGCCATGCTGCCGCTGCACGACGTGAACCTTGCCTGCCAAGAGCTGAAACGGGCGGTGGAGGATCTCGGGGCGGTGGCCTCGTTCATCCGGCCCAACATGGTCAACGGCCACTTCTGGCACTCCAACTACTGGGATCCCCTGTACACCCTGCACGAGGAGCTGGACGTGTCCTGGTGCTTCCACGAAGGCACCGGCGCATGGAACTCCCACATGAATGAGCTGTACGGCGAGAACCGCTTCTACCGCCACGTGGCCAGCCACTGGATCGAGATGCAGCAGGCGCTCATCGCCATGATCATCGGCGGCGTCTTCGAGTTCCATCCCAAGCTGCGGGTGGGTTACCTGGAAGCGCAGAACTCCTGGGTGCCGGGCATCCTGACGCGCATCGAGTGGGACTATGCCAACTACCGCGAGTCCCACGCGCCCTACCTGTCGCTGACGCCCAAGGAGTACTTCCGGCGGAACTGCTGGGCCGCGGTGGAGGGCAGCGAGCCCGAGATCGCCGGCACCGCAGACCTCATCGGCGCGGACCGGATGTGCATTTCTACCGACTACCCGCACTTCGACTCGAACTTCCCCAACGTCTCCAACAACCTCCTGAGCAACGTGTCACGGGAGACCGCCGCGGCCATCTTCATGGGCGGCGCGAGCCTCTACAACTTCAGCGAGGAGGACTTCCAGAAGGCCCACGCGGCCGCGGAGGCGAACCAGAAGCGACAGGCGGCAGTCAACGAGGGCTAGTTCGCGGGGTCCCGCGCGAACGCGAAAGGGGGGTGGAAGCGTCGACGCTTCCGCCCCCCTTTCAGTTTCGCCAACGGAATTTACTTCGGCATCGGCCCCACCAGAAACGCCGGGTCAAGGCGACGACCGAACAGATTGATACGCCAATCGAGGTGCGGGCCGGTGGAGCGGCCGGTGGAGCCGACCTCGGCGATGGCCTGGCCCTGCTTCACCCGCTGGCCCTTCTTCACCAATATGCGCGACAGGTGGAGGAACGCCGACGACAACCCGTGGCCGTGATCGACGATCATGGTGCCGCCCGAGAAGTACATGTCGCGGTGCACCAGGGTCACCACCCCGGCGGCGGGCGCCACCACCTTCGTGCCCTTGGGCGCTGCGATGTCGATGCCGTAGTGGGGACGGCGCGGCTCGCCGTTGAGGATGCGCTGGGAGCCGTAGACGCCGCTGATCCTGCCCTTCACCGGCCAGCGGAAGCCGCCGAGGAAATCGGTGCGGGGATCGTCGACCTTGCGCGCCCGCTTCACCAGGGCGACCTCCCCGCGGATGCGCTTGAGGTCTTCCTTGGTAGGCGTCACCTTGCGCGGCGGCAGGCCGTCGATGCGCTGGATGCGGTACTTCCGGGGCTTTATCGCCAGGCCGTAGCGGTGGCGCCGGCCGTCTGGAAATACCACGGACAACACGGCCTTCGGCGGCGCATCCCGCCCGAAGCCGATGAGAAACCAGCCGTCCCTGGAAACACGTACCCGCTCGCCCTCGAACTCCACGGTGGAACCCGGCGCCACGCGCCCGTGCAACAGGCCGCCCTGAATGCGCGGACCTTCCAGACGTACCTCCCGGCCGGCGGCTGGTGTCAAAGCCGGCAGCAGCAGGACGAAGAGCGTCAACAAGCAGAGCGCCACACCCGACCTTGCCAGCCAATTCTTTGGCTCGGACAAGCGCGCAAGGGCGCCACGAGGATTTCCAAGAGGCCGACGGTGTCCCGAGGCAGGGCATGAGGCCCACGAGCTGGACGTGAAGGGTTTTGTCATCTTTCCAGCGCCGGCAGGTGACACAAGTAAAACATGAGGCATTCCCACCGGGGTGTCAAACATGCGACGCCGATACTACGACGGCTTTGTGCCCACCGCCGAGTGGAACGGCTGCGAGATGAAAAACCGGTTGCCGGCGGCGGCGATGGCCCGGCGCCATTCCTCCGCTTCTTCCGGCGTCAGCCGCGACGCCATGCGCTCCTGCTGCTGTTGCAGCCGCTCTCCTGACGCGTAGGTGGCGTACTGGGGCAGCATGACCACGTCCTGGAGCCCGGCCCGCTCCATGCGCTCGTAGAGGCCGGCGTCCGCGCAGCCGCCCCGCACCACGTCGCCGTAACCGGTCTGGGCCTTGTGCTTGAGGTCGGGCCGCAGCGGCAGGTTGACCAACCAGGGCATGTCCAGGGAACGGACGATCACCGCCACCTTGCCGCCGGGGCGGGTGACGCGGACAAGCTGGGCCAGCATGGCGTCGGCGTCCCCTTCCTCCATGACGGTGAACGCCATGGCGGCGTCGAACCGCCCGTCGGCGAACGGCAGATCCTCGCCGTTGGCGCTCTGCCACTCGATGACGCCGTCGAGCCCTTCGCTCGCCGCCAGCTTCGCGGCTTCGCAAAGGAGATAGGCGTTGATGTCGGCCCCCACGATGGGATTGCGTTGCACGGTGTAGCGGGCCAGCCAGCGCGCCACGGTGCCGGCGCCGCAGCCCACCTCCAGCACCGTATGGCCGGGCTGGAGCCCGACCTCGTCCACCACGTTGCGAACCACCCGGAGGTAGCCGGGGCCGCGGGTTTCCAGGAACGCGACCATGCCCAGATACGCGCCGCCCAGGGTGATGGTGGTGTAGCGTTCGGCGAGGGCCGGCAGCAGGGGGTCCCACTGCGAGGCCGCGAGCCCCAGCGGAAAGAGCAGCAGCGGCGGCCCCGAACCCCGCACCGTGTATGAGATGCCGCCCTCCTCGCCTTCCCCCTCCGGGAGCTGCACGGATGACGCCGGGCTCTCACTTTCGCGTAGCGCGAGAAACTCCAACATGGCGGACTCCACCTCGCCGGTGCGATCCGCCATGACATCGGCCCACATGGGGCTGAAGTAGTCCCGCAACATCTTCACCGTCGCACCCGGAAGCCCGTCCACCGCGCGCATCAGGTCGCCTACCACGTTTCCGCCGTCGCCCGACACGATCAGCAGCCGCCGGGCGTGGGGGCGCAGCACGTCGGTCTTCATGCCTCGCGGACAGATGAGGGTCAGTGACGCCACCGTGGACGGGTGCCCCTCCAGCAAGCCGCTCCAGTCGCCCGGCAGGTAGGCCGCCACGTGGGCCTTCTCGATGCCCAATCCCCGCAGCAATTCGACGACACGTTCCTCGACCGGACGAGCTTCCTGTACAACCACCGCGTTCCTCCCGTGCATGATGAAAGGTCAGCGTTAGTGGATTTGCCACCCGGTATCAAGTCCGCCGCCTTGACCCGTTTCCGCATTCACGCCAGTATGAGCAACCCACACAAGCTTTACATTCAGGAGACGGCATGAGCGAGATCCGAATCATCGACACGACCCTGCGGGACGGCAACCAGAGCCTCTGGGCGCTCAACATGAAGACGGCGGCCATGGTGGAGATCGCCGAACAGATGGACCAGGCGGGCTTCGAGTCCATGGAGTTCTTCGTCACCAACATGTTCAAGAAGTACGTGCGCGAGCACAAGGAGAACCCGTGGGGGTGGCTGCGCGAGGGCACGAAGCGCCTGCGCAAGACCGAGCTGCGGCTCCACGGCGGGCTCAAGGGCGGGCTCGAGAAGAAGCCGGCATCGATCCTGAAGCTCATCATCGAGAAGGTGGTGGACAGCGGCATCACGCTGACGCGCACCTCCAATAGCTGGAACGACTACGAGGTGTTCGGGGAGGAGGTGAAGGGGCTGCGCGAGCTGGGCATGGAGACGGTGGTGAACCTCATCTACTCGGTATCGCCGCGGCACACCGACGAGTACTACGCGCAGAAGGCCCGGGAGGCCGCGGCCATCAAGCCCTACCGCATCTGCTTCAAGGACGTCGGCGGCCTGCTCACTCCCGAGCGCACCCGCTCGCTGGTCCCCCTGGTGCTCGAGAACATCGGCGACACGCCGGTGGAGTTCCACGCTCACTGCAACAACGGCCTGGCGCCCCTCAACTACCTCGAAGCCATCGAGCTGGGCATGACCACCATCCACACCAGCGTGCCGCCCCTGGCCAACGCCTCGGCGCAGCCCTCCATCTTCAACATGGTGCGCAACATCCGCGCCACGGGACACACGCCGCTGGTGGACGACGAGGCGCTGCGGCCGGTGGAGGAGCACTTCACTTACGTGGCCAAGCGCGACGGGCTCCCCATCGGCAAGCCCGTGGAGTACAACCACGGGCAGTACCTGCACCAGGTGCCCGGCGGCATGATCTCCAATTTCGTGCACCAGCTCAAGCTCGTGGGCATGGAAGACAAGCTGCCGGAGGCGCTGGAAGAGGCGGCGCGGGTGCGCGCCGAGTGGGGCTACCCCATCATGGTGACGCCGCTGTCGCAGTTTGTCGGCACCCAGGCGGCGTTCAACGTCATCCTCGGCGAGCGCTACAAGGAAGTTGCGGACCAGTCCATCCAGTATGCCCTGGGCATCTGGGGCCGCGAGGGCGCCGAGCTCATGGACCCCGACGTCAAGGACAGGATCCTGAGCCGGCCCCGAGCCAAGGCTTGGACCGAATGGGAGCAACCGGAGCCGTCGCTGGCCGAGTTGCGGGCGCAGGTGGGCGGACCGTCGATCTCCGACGAGGAGTTGGTGCTGCGGGTCTACGCCGGCGTGGACGAGGTCAGGACCATGATGGAAGGCGGACGCCCGCGGGAGTACCTGAGCGCACGCCAACCGCTGGTGCGGCTCATCAACGAGCTGACGAGACAGAAGGAATACACCCAGGTGTACATCCGCAAGCCGGGGTTCTCCCTCACCCTGGGGCGGAACGCCAACGGAGAGGCGGAACACGCATGAGCGACGTCACATTCGTGGACACCACGCTGCGCGACGGCAACCAGAGCCTGTGGGCCTTCAACATGAAGACCGCGGCCATGCTCGAGGCCATCGAGCGCATGGATCGGGCGGGCTTCGAGTCCATGGAGTTCTTCACCGCCACCATGTTCAAGAAGTACGTGCGCGAGCACAAGGAGAACCCCTGGCACTGGCTGCGGGAGGGCGCCCGGCGCGCGCGCAACACCCCGCTGCGGCTCCACGGCGGCATCAAGGGCGGACTGGAGAAGAAGCCGACGTCGGTGTCGCGGCTGGTGGTCCAGCACGTGGTGGACAGCGGCATCACGCACACCCGCACCTCCAACCCCTGGAACGACTACTCCGTGTTCAAGGAGGACGTGGAGGCACTCCGCAACGCGGGCATGAACTGCTCGGTCAACCTGATCTACTCGGTGTCGCCGCGGCACACCGACGAGTACTACGCGCGGAAGGCCCGGGAAGCCGCCGCGCTCAAGCCCTGGCGCATCTGCTTCAAGGACGTGGGCGGCCTGCTAACGCCCGAGCGCACGCGCACGCTCGTGCCCATCGTGCTGGAGAACATCGGCGACGTGCCGGTGGAGTTCCACGCCCACTGCAACAACGGCCTGGCGCCGATCAACTACCTGGAAGCCATCGAGTTGGGCATGACCACCATCCACACCGGCGTGCCGCCCCTGGCCAACGGCTCGGCGCAGCCCTCGGTCTTCAACATGGCCCGGAACGTACGCGCCATGGGCCACACGGTGCAGGTGGACGAGGAGGTGCTGAAGCCGGTGCAGGAGCACTTCAACTTCGTCGCCAAGCGGGACGGACTGCCGGTGGGAGCGCCGAGGGCCTTCGACCAGTCCGTCTACGCCCACCAGGTTCCCGGCGGCATGATCGCCAACTTCGTGCACCAGCTCCGGCTGGTAGGCATGGAGGACAAGCTGCCGGCGGCGCTGGAGGAGGCCGCCCGGGTCCGGGCGGAGTGGGGCTATCCCATCATGGTGACGCCGCTGTCCCAGTTCGTCGGCACCCAGGCAGCCATCAACATCATCATGGGGGAACGCTACAAGCAGGTCACCGACCAGTCCATCCAGTACGCCCACGGCATCTGGGGCCGGGAAGGCGCGGAGCTTATGGATCCGGACGTCAAGGACCGCATCCTGGGACGGCCGCGCGCGAAGGACTGGGAAGGCTGGCAGCAACCGGACCCGTCCCTGCCCGAGGTGCGGACCCAGCTCGGCAGCTCCTCCATGTCCGACGACGAGCTCATCCTGCGGGTCTTCGCCGGCGACGAGGCGGTGGAGGAGTTGCAGAACGCCGGACTGCCGCGGGAGTACCTGAGCGCCAGCCAGCCGCTGGTGCGGCTCGTCAACGAGCTCACCAAGCAGCAGGAGTACACCCAGGTCTACATCCGCAAGCCCGGCTTTTCCCTCACCCTGGGGCGGAACGCGGACGGCGACGTCGCGGAAGGAACACCATGAGCCACGTCACTTTCGTGGACACCACGCTGCGGGACGGCAACCAGAGCCTGTGGGCCTACAACATGAGGACCGCGGCCATGCTCGAGGCCATCGGGGGCATGGACCGGGCGGGCTTCGAGTCCATGGAGTTCTTCAGCGCCACCATGATCAAGAAGTACGTGCGCGAGCACAAGGAGAACCCCTGGCACTGGATACGGGAAGGTACCCGGCGCGCCCGCAACACGGCGCTGCGGATGCACGGCAGCATCCGGGGCGGGCTGGAGAAGAAGCCCACGGCGGTGGCCAAGCTGGTGGTCAGCCACCTGGTGGAGAACGGCATCCGCCTGACGCGCAACTCCAATCCGTGGAACGACTACTCGGTGTTCAAGCAGGAGGTGGACGACCTGCGCGAGCTCGGCATGGACGCCGTGGCGAACATCATCTACTCGGTGTCGCCGCGGCACACCGACGAGTACTACGCGCAGAAGGCCCGGGAAGCCGCGGCCTTGAAGCCCTACCGCATCTGCTTCAAGGACGTGGGCGGCATGCTCACTCCGGAGCGCACCCGTACGCTGGTGCCCATCGTGCTGGAGAACATCGGCGATACCCCGGTGGAGTTCCACGCCCACTGCAACAACGGGCTGGCGCCGCTCAACTACCTGGAAGCCATCAAGCTCGGCATGACCACCATCCACACCAGCATACCGCCGCTGGCCAACGGCTCGGCCCAGCCCTCGATCTTCAACATGCTCAGGAACGTGCGCGCCATGGGCCACACGGTGGAAGTCGACGAGGGGGCGCTGGAGCCGGTGCGGGAGCATTTCACCTTCGTCGCCAAGCGGGACGGCCTGCCGGTGGGGGCGCCGAGGGCCTTCGACCAGTCCGTCTACAGCCACCAAGTGCCCGGCGGCATGATCTCCAACTTCGTGCACCAGCTCCGCCTGGTGGGCATGGAGGACAAGCTGCCGGCGGCGCTGGAGGAAGCCGCGCGGGTGCGCGAAGAGTGGGGCTATCCCATCATGGTGACGCCGCTGTCACAGTTCGTGGGCACCCAGGCGGCCATCAACGTCATCATGGGGGAGCGCTACAAGCAGGTCACCGACCAGTCCATCCAGTACGCCCTGGGCATCTGGGGGCGGCAGGGCGCCGAGTACATGGACCCCGACGTGAAGGATCGGATCCTCGGCCGCCCGCGCGCCAGGGCCTGGGAGAACTGGGAGCAGCCGGACCCGTCACTCAAGGAGGTCCGGGCTCAGATCGGGCCGTCGCTGTCCGACGAGGAGCTGATCATGCGGGTATACGCGGGGGATGAGGCGGTGGATGCGCTCCGGAACGCAGGCCGGCCGCGAGAGTACCTGAGCGCCAGCCAACCTCTGGTCAGGCTCATCAACGAGCTGACCCGGCAGCAGGAGTACACCCAGGTCTACATCCGCAAGCCCGGCTTCTCGCTCTCGCTGGGGAGGGCGCCGGCGGCGGCCGGCGATCCCTCCTGACCTGGTCGACACCCACCCGACCCCTCTCCCGGAGAGAGGGAGGCTGACGTCAGGCTTCCGCCACCATCGGCGCGGGTACCGCCATGTCGTAGAGCCGCGCCACGTTGTCCCGCAAGAGCTTGGCGCGCACGTCGTCCGGCAGGTGCCCCAGATCCCGCGCCACCACGTCCCGCGAGTGCGGCCAGGTGGAGTTGGCGTGGGGGAAGTCGTTGGACCACATGCAGTTGTCGTGCCCCCACCAGACCAGGTTGCGGGCGCCCACCGCGTCGTTGAAGAAGGTGGCGAAAACCTGCCGGTTGAAGTACTCGGTGGGCAGCTTGTCGATGGTCAGCGGGTCCGTGGGGCGGTGGCGGTCGAAATAGTAGTCCCACTGCTCCAGGACATAGGGCAGCCAGCCGATCTCGTTCTCCACCAGCACGATCTTGAGCTTCGGATAGCGTTCCAGCACGCCCGAGAAGATGATGTCCATGAGGCTGTCGATGATCTCACCCAGCTTCAGGTTGACGCTGCCCCGGTAGCGCTCCAGGCCCTTGCGGTCGTAGCGGGTCTTGACGTAGCCGAAGCCCGTGAGGATGTGGACGCTGACGGGCATCTCCATCTCCTGAGCCGCGGCCCAGAAGCGCTCGTAGTGGTCGGAGGCGAAGGACATCTCCTTGGGCGGCACCTGCCAGATCAGCGCTCCCCGGAGCCCCGCCTGCTTGCAGCGTTCCAGTTCGGCTACCGCCACGTCCATGTTGTAGGTGGCGATCATCGGCACGCCCACCAGCCGGTCCAGGTCCACCTGGCAGTACTCGATGAGCCAGTCGTTGTAGGCCCGGCAGCACGCCTCGTGGAGCGCCACATCTTCCTGCGAGAACAGGCTCAGGGCGTAGGTGGGGTAAAGCACCTCGGCGCTGACGCCGTCCACCGCCATCTCCTTGAGCCGCGCGTTGGGATCGGAACCGCCGGGATGGGTCTGGAACCCCTCCCCGACTTTCAGCTCGGGAAAGCGCGGCGCGTTGTCGCGCATGGCCTTGGGCACGCGGTCCACGATGGTGGCCGCAGGCTCCATCACGTGCGAATCCGATGAGAACAGCACCTCGTCGGTGGCGACCCCGCCCTCGCCCCTGAAGGTACGGCGGTAAAGGCCCGTGTCGATGCTCATGGGAGGCTCCTTTCGTGGCGTCCTGCCTCTTGAATACTTATGCGAAACGGCCGGCCGTTGCCAGCCTCACGCCCGGTCCCGGTTTGCGACCTCCAGGGCCGCGAACGCATACATCCGGGCGGCGGCCTCGAGGTCTTCCACCTTCTGCATCTCGCTGGTGGCCGGCTTGGCGTCGGCGGCTTCCGGTGCCGGGCCGCACTTGATGGCCGGGATGCCCACCTCGGCGAACACCGTGAGGTCCGCGTAGGTGCTGGTGAAGGCGCTGCGGATGGGCTCCACCTTGCGGCCCCGGACGTACTCGTGGGCCTCTTCCATGGCCGCCACCAGGGGCTCGGCGCCCTTTGACTCGTAGCTGTTGACGGACAGGAACAGCGAGGACTTGGCCTCGATGCCCGTGTCGGCCAGCACCGCCCTCACCTCCCGCAGCACGTCGATGGCCCGCTGGTCCGGGGTCATGAAGGCCTCGACGTAGAGGTTGCAGATAGCCGGCGAGAAGTTGGGCTTGAACGGGGCGCCGCCGAAAATAGAGCCGATGTTGACCTTGGGCACCATGGTGCCGGCGCCGAACTCGTAGCGGTGCTCCTGCTCGTAACGCCGCGCCCATTCCTCCAGCGCGGGAATGATGGAGGCCATCCGCACCACCGCGTTCTTACTCTCCCTGGCGTCCACCGGATGGTCCACGAACGGTCCGTACATGGGCTCACCGTAGGTGGTGATCTTGATGAAGACGGCGCCGCACTGGGCCCAGGTGATGCGGAACTGGGACGGCTCCACCACGATGCAGTAGTCCCCAACCACGCCGTGGGTCACCAGGTATCGCGCGCCGTGTCCCTTGCCGCGGTAGGCCGGGCCCTGGTAGTGGTCCACCGGCGAGCGGCCGATCTCGCCGGCCACGCCGGTGACGATGACGTCGCCCTTGAGCTTGACGCCGCTTTCCTTGAGCGCCTTGGCCATGACCAGCGTGCAGGTGAGCGGCCCCTTGTCGTTGACGATGCCGCTGCCGTAGATGACGTCGTCCTCCCGCCGCGCCAGCGCCTGCCACTCGGGCCGCGTGCTGCCGGTGATCCAGAGGTCCTCCTGGGTCCCCGCAAGGGCCGTGTCCATGTGCCCGTTGAACAGCAGCGTCGGCCCGGTGCCCTCGCCCGGGATCACGCCCACCACGTTGGCGCGCCCCGGCTCGGTGTGCTGCAGGAAGGTCTCGATGCCCTGCTTCTGCAGCCAGTCGTGGATGAACCGCGCCACCTCTTCCTCGCTCCCGGTGGGCGTGGGAAAGTTGACGACGTCCATGGCCAACTGGGCCAGCTCCTCCCGGTCGATGTGGGAAAAGACCTTTTCCAGGGTCTTCTGGTCGGTGTGCATGCGTGGAACCCCCTCCGTGGACTACAGCGGAAGCTAACGAACACGGAAGCCGCAAGTCAAGCCGGGAGAAACGTGTGCCCGACACCGACGCCGGGAATTTGACACGGCCGAACGGGATCGGCTATCTGTAGGGATTCAATCTGGAGCCTACCGTTTCTTTCCGACACCGAAGCCCCGAATCCGGGCTGCAACACGGCCGAACGGGGCGACGGGAACTCTTTCGACATCACTGGGAAAGTTTGAAGCGAACAGGAGGCAGGTAATGGGTTATGCAGATCTGCATGAGCATCTGAGAATGCTCGAAGAGGCGGGGCATCTCCGCCGCATCAACCAGACCATCAACAAGGACACCGAGCTGCATCCGCTGGTGCGCTGGCAGTACCGGGGCGGCATTCCCGACGAGGAACGCAAGGCGTGGTACTTCTCCAACGTCACCGACTCCCGCGGACGCAAGTTCGACTTTCCCGTGGTGGTGGGTGCACTGGCCGGCAGCAAGGCCATCTACTTCCTGGGCATGGGCTGCAACAGCGCCGACGAGATGGACGCCAAGTGGAAGCACGCCCTCTCCAACCCCATCAAGCCCCAGGTGGTGGACAACCCGGCTTGCCATGAGGTCGTGATGACCGGCGATGCGGTGGAGAACCAGGGACTGGACAAGTTCCCGGTCCCCATCTCGACCCCCGGTTTCGACAACGGCCCCTACACCACCTGCTCCCACTGGATCACCAAGGACCCGGAAACCGGCATCGGCAACATCGGCAACTACCGCGGACAGATCAAGTCGAACACCCGGGTGGGCGTGTTCCCGTCCGGACTCGGCCAGGACATCTACCTCCACTGGAAGAACGCGCAGAAGCGCGGCGAGCCGCTGGAGGCGGCCCTGGTCATCGGCGCGCCGCCGGTGGTCTCCTACGTCTCGGTGCAGAAAGTGGACTACGGCGTGGACGAGATGGCCATCGCCGGCGGATTCGTGGGCGAGCCCATCCGCATGGCCCAGTGCAAGACCGTGGACCTTCAGGTGCCGGCGGAATCCGAAATCGTCATCGAGGGGCGGCTCAACACCGAGTTCGTGGAGCCCGAGGGGCCCTTCGGCGAGTCCCACGGCTACATGCACCCGCGGCAGTTGAACCCCTTCATGGACGTCACCGCCATCACCCACCGCAAGGACGCCATCTATGTGTCGTGGCTGAGCCAGCTCACCCCCAGCGAGTCGTCGGTGATCCGCAAGATCGGCTACGACCGGCTCATGCTGGTGCACCTGCGCGACCACTGCCGCATCACCAGCGTCATCCGGGTGGAGATGCACGAGCCCCTCACCAACACCTACAAGCTCGTCATCGTGCAGATGCGCAAGCCCAAGGAAGCCGAGGTGTGGCGCGCACTCCACGCCGCGGCGTCGTTCCATCCCGGAGTCGGCAAGATCGTCATCGCGGTGGACGAGGACATCGATCCCTCGGATGAGGCCGCCGTGTTCTGGGCCATGTGCTACCGCATGAAGCCCCACCAGGACGTGCAGATCATCGGCGGCATGGAGAAGGGCCACGCCCCGCCGTTCCTCTACAAGCACGAGGCCAAGGGCACCGACGTGGTGTCCTACCACCTGCCGGCGGACGAGTCGGGGATGCTGTGCAACGCCATCCAGAAGGAGCCCTTCCCGCCCGTGTCCTTGCCCAAGCGCGAGTACATGGAGCACGCCCGGGAGCTGTGGGAGGAGTTCATGCTGCCGCCCCTGAATCCCAAGATGCCGTGGTACGGCTACTCCCTGGGCCAGTGGGACGAAGAGCTGGACGAGGAAGCCCGGCTCGCGGTGGAGGGACGCTACTTCGAGACCGGCGAGAAGCTCAAGTCACGGCGCGTCAAGGCCAGCGAGGTGGAAGACGAAGACCACTAGAGCGCCAGGAGGGCATCGAGGACTTCCTTGACCTCGGGCCCCGGATCGCTGCGGTCCTTGAACGGCGCCAGCCGGCTATAGAGGTCGGCCGCGGCCTGGTGGAAGCCCGCGGGCAGTCCGGCCGCCTCGAAGCTGGCGGCGATCTCCTCCATCTCGCCCACGTAGCGCCAGCCCTTGGGCGCGGCCACCGAGGCCGCGCGCTCGCTCTTGCCGGGAAGGTTGGGTTGGGATTGTGACCACTCCGCCAGCAGCGCCTTCTCCACTCCTTCCCGCGCCGCCAGCGCGCGGATGGCGAGGATCAGCGCGTCGCTGCCCTTGGTCCAGGCGGCGTAGGTCATCTTGAGGGCGGATGCCGCCCCCGGACCGCCCTCGATGACCCTGGCGTCGAGCATGCTCCCCGAGAACAGTTCCGCCACCACATCGGCGCCGGCTCCGGAGAGATACAGGCGTGTCCTGTCCGGCTTGGTGACGGGCGGGCCGATGATGGCCCCGTCGACGAAAGCCGCCCCGCCCTCTTGGACGGCTTCCCCCACCCTCTGGGCCGTAGCCCTGGACACGGCGTTGGCATCCACGTACAACCCGGCAAAGCCGAGCGCGGCCACGCTCCGCGCCACTTCCTCGGCGGCGTGGGGCGGGCATACGGAAAGGACGGCGTCGCTGTCGGCGACGGCCTCGGCCAGCGTCGCGGCTTCGAGCAGACCGGACTTGCCGGCCCTTCGCCGCGTTCCTTCGCTCCGTCCCCCGGAAACCCACAGCACACGCGCGCCGGTCACCGAGGCGCCGATGGTGGCGCCCATATTGCCGGGATGCAACAGCGTGACGGTCTTGATCTTCATGGTCTTTCCGCTCCTCCTATCGCGAAACGATGACGGCATGGAGCGCCCAAACGGCAATGACGGCCCAGATGGCCATGACCGGCCACAACCGGCCGAACCCCTCGCCGGCCATCTCCTTGCCGAGCGTGAGAATCGTCCGGGAATAGGGACCCAGTGCCACCCCCATCAACAATGACGTGAGCAGCATCGCCGAAACCACCTCGACGATGTCCATGCGAGTGAAAACGATGTATCCCACGACCGCGGCCAGCACCCCATAGACCCACGTGCAGGCACGGGGATGGTTCAGCATGGCTCCGGCGGTGTTCATCCATGACACCGGGGAGATCAGCAACCCGGCGAGCTTCGCCAGGACCACGACGGCAAAGACGACCGCCAGCACATCGAGCGCGTCCACGGCATGTCCCCCCTGGAACCCTCACCCCGACCCTCTCCCAAAGGGAGAGGGGGGAAATTGGCCCTCTCCCCTTGAGAGAGGGTGGCCGGAGGCCGGGTGAGGGCCTGGCCGCGGCCCCTCGAACGCGAACCGTTCAGAGAACCGACGCCGCGGACAGCGGCTTCGGCCGTTCATGATACCACTCGAACCAGTCCTCGCCGTCCCGCGGGCAGGCCGACAGCATCTCCTCCATGGTCACGGGAGCGATGGCGCCCTCGCGGATCTCCTCCAGCCGTTCGGCCGGCATCGGTTTCCCGTATTGCTCGTTGCGCATTTCCAGCCGGATCGCGCCCATCTCCGCGATGATCCGGGAGGCCGTCACGACGTCCTCCCGGCCGCCGATGAGCCGGTACAGGTCGTCCCTTCCCTCGGAAGCGCCATGCTCGATCTCGTCCCGCAGGATGGTCTTCGACGCACGCGAAAGGGCTTCCTCGTAGTCGCCGCCCCGGAGCGGAATCATGCCGTAGAACAGCGAGCCGCCGCCGCCGCGGGTGAAGAGCGCCGCCGCCAATTCCAGCTCCGACCCGCCGGCCTTGAGCTCGGCCCATCGCTGGTGCTCCCGGCGCGACAGCTCGTACCACGATGCCTGTTCCGCGGTTTCGCGGAGCTCGCGCCACTGCACCCGCTCGCCGCTTATGCCCTCGTAGATGTAGGCCAGCATGCCGTAGTGGCGCACCTCCTGGTAGTCCTCGGTAAGCTGGTCCACCAGCGTCTCGCGCGACACCGACCGGTCCACCTGCTCCACCAGCTCGCAGCGCTGGTGGGACGCGATCTCCTCTAGGTTCCTGGCCTCGCGCGCCACCTGGAAACGCAGCCAGTCCAGGTGTTGCTGGAGCGGGCGCTTCTCCTGAAAGAAACGCCGGGCCACTTCCGCTTCGCCGGCGCGGAATTTCCCCACGATCTCCTCGATCTCGGGTATCGGCGTCACCGTCGTCACTCCTGTGCAAGATTCGACGAACATCCGGACGGCAGCCTCCCGCCCGGCTCGTTCGTATCTTACACCGGGCAGGAACACTGTCAAAGCTGTCGCGCCGGGCCGGTGGTGGGGCGGTCGCGAACGGGTTATGATGACCGGCATGTCCACGTCGAAGGGGGCGGCCCTCGTGACCGGCGGAGCCAGGCGCATCGGCGCGGCCATCTCCCTGGCGCTGGCGCGGAACGGTTACGACGTCGCCCTCCACCACCTGAGCTCCGTGGAGGCGGCCGAACGGATCGCGGGCGAGATCGAAGGCCTGGGCCGCCGTTGCCGGCTGTTCCGTTGCGACCTCAACGACCACCGGGAGACGGCGAATCTGGTCGCCAGGGTGCGGAAACACTATTCCGGCCTCGACGTCCTCGTCAACAACGCCTCCATCTTCGAACGCGGCACCGTGGCGGATACCGGGCAGGACCTGTTGGAGCGCCATTTCAACATCAACTTCAAGGCGCCCTTCTTCCTGTCCCAGGCCTTTGCCGACGGCTGCGCCCGGGGCCACATCATCAACATCCTCGACACCCGCGTGAGCCGTTCCGACCCGCATCACGCCGCGTACACCCTGTCGAAGAAGGCGCTTCTCGAGCTCACCCGGATGGCCGCGCGCGAGCTCGGACCCGCGATCCGCGTCAACGGCGTCTCCCCGGGCATGATCCTGCCGCCGCCCGGCGGAGTGGTGGACGAACTCGAGCGGCGGAGCGCCGGCCTGCCCTTGAAACGGATCGGCGACACCGATAACGTGGTCGCGGCGGTACTGTTCCTGTTGGACAATCCGTTCGTCACGGGCGAATGCATCTACGTCGACGGCGGAGAGCACCTGTAGTTCACACCCACCTTTCCACGGTCCCATGATCCAGCGAAATCCGGTCAAGATCACCATCGAGAACCTGCGGCTCCGGACCATCATCGGCATCAACGACTGGGAGCGCGAGACCCGACAGGACGTGGTCATCAACGTCGAGCTGGAATTGGCGGCCGGCGCGGTCTTCACCCGCGACGCCATCGACGAGACCGTGGACTACAAGCAGCTCAACAAGCGGATCATCGAGGAAGTGGAGCGCTCGTCGTTCTTTCTCATCGAGAAGCTCGGCGACCACCTGTTGATGGTGGTAATGGAGGACCGGCGGGTCCGGCGCGCGCGGGTGCGGGTGGCCAAACCCGGCGCGCTTCGGTTCACCGACTCCGTTTCCGTGGAGTGTTCCGCGGAACGAACGGGACCGGAAACGGCATGAACCAGGCGGTCATCGGGGTCGGGTCCAACATCGAACCCGCGATCAACGTCCCCAAGGCCCGGGAGCGGATCGCCCATCGACACGTGATCATCGCCGAATCGCCGCTGGTGGAGACCAGCCCCATCGGCTATGTCCATCAGCCGGATTTCACCAACGGCGCCCTGCTCGTAGAGACGGACCTGGACCGCGAGCGGTTGAGAGCAGACCTCAAGGCCATCGAGCTCATGCTCGGACGCCGGCCCGGAACCAAGCGATACGGCCCCCGCACCATCGACCTCGACATCGTCGTGTGGAACGGCGAGGTTATCGACCGCGACCTCTACACGCGGGACTATCTGCGCAAGGCCGTGCTCGCCGTCCTGCCGGATCTGCAGCTGTGAGCCGGCGATCTCCGAACGCGAGCCCGATCGGCCGGGCTTTCGCGGCGGCTTTCGCACTGGCGATGCCGTTGGCACCGGCCGGAAACGCCCCCGCCGATCCCATCGAGGTCCGCGCGCTCCCGGTGGCGTTGAACCCCGAGAACCCGCGCACGACGACGGTCGGAAAGCTGGCGTTCATGCGCGGTCTCGAACTGGTATCGGACGAGGGGCGTTTCGGCGGGCTCTCCGGCCTGGAGGTCAGCCCGGACGGCCGACGGCTGCGGGCCGTCTCCGACCGTGGCCACTGGATTACCGCGACCCTCGCTCACGACTCGACCGAGCGTCTCGTGGGCGCAAGCCGTTGGCGCGCCACGGCCATGCTGACTCCCGCCGGAAAGCCGGTTCGACGCTACCAACGCGACGCCGAAGGTCTGGCACGGCTCTCCCGCAACGCCTTTCTGGTCTCGTTCGAAGGGCGTCACCGGATCTGGCGCTATCCGCCGGCTTTCGACGTGCCGCCCACACGGATGGCATCACCGCCGTCGCTCAAGGATGCGCCGGTTAACGGCGGGCTCGAAGCCATCACCGTGCTGGCCGACGGCAGCGTCCTGGGGGTGACCGAACGGTACGCCAACGGAGACGGCAGTCTCAAGGGCTGGTTCATGGAGAACGGGGCGGCTCACGAGATCGCCTACGTGCCCGGGGACGGCTTCAGCCCCACGGATCTCGCCGCCATGCCCAACGGCGACGTGCTACTGCTCGAGCGGAGCTTCAACCTGCTGGGAATGCGCGCGCGCCTCGTCCGTCTGGGCAAGGGCCGCCTCCAGGAGGCCCGCCGGCGCGCCGGCGCCAGGCTCAGCGGAGATCTCCTGGCCGCCCTGGAGCGTCCGCTGTCGGTGGACAACTTCGAGGGGCTCGCGCTCAGGCGGGACCGCACCGGACGGACCCTGCTCTACCTGGTGTCCGACGACAACTTCGTGCCGCTCCAGAGGACGTTGCTGCTTCAGTTCCG
>JAJDTQ010000178.1 GCA_022827045.1 Candidatus Binatia bacterium | reverse complement strand
GCCCCGCACCTTGTCGATGAAGTGGGGATCGGTGGATAGCTTGCGGTTCGTTTTGCCGCGCGTCCACGGCTACAGGCCGGGCACAATACGGGGTGCGAAGCCGACCGCCGGAAGCAGTTTGAGTTGCGCAAGGCGGCGGCTTTTTCGCCCAGGCGGAGCTCGACCGCCGCGGGACGTGATGGTGTCTTTCATCGACGCCCACCGGGAGGCGTACGGGGTCGAGCCGATCTACCAAGAGCTGCCGATCGCCCCCTCGACCTACTACGAGTCCAAGGCACGAGAGGCCGGTCGTAGTCCTGTGCCAGCCCGAACGCGACGGGACGCGGAGTTGCGGGCGGAGATCCGGCGGGTGTGGGACTTCGGGGTGTACGGGGTGCGCAAGGTATGGCGTGCGCTCAACCGGGAGGGCCTTGCGGTAGCCCGATGCACGGTGGCGCGTCTGATGGGAGAGCTAGGACTTCGTGGCGTGGCTTCGTCTACGTTGCCTTTGTCGTCGATGCCTATGCGCGGTGTATCGTGGGCTGGCGGGTCTCGGACTCCTTGCACCCCGAGCTTGCCCTGGACGCCCTCGAGCAGGCGCTCTATGACCGCGCGGTGGGCCATGACAGCACTCTGGTGTACCACAGCGACCGTGGCGGCCAGTACTTATCGATTCGCTATGCAGCAGTGTATTCCTTCTCGGCCTTCGTCGGCTGGCACCCTGGCTGCGAACGATCTCCACGCGGCGCGGCTTAGTAGTAGGCTTGTCGGTCACAAGCTCTCCTGTACGGGGAGATGGATGTGAAAATAGGTTTCAGACATGAAAAGAGAAGAACAATGGCCTCAGCTGCCACCATTTGCTGTTGTATTGTGGTGGTTTTGACGGTTCTATCCGCGTGCGGTGGTGGAGGTAGCGGGGGTAACGGTTATGTTCTTGACCCGTCTGGTGTCCGTAATATTGCGGGTGTAGATATTCGGGACACATGGAAACCAACCGCACCCATAAGATCCTACTTTGGCCTCGAAAAAGGCGGTGCTCTTCCACGCATCGCGGGGTTCTATGCGTCCAACTACACCATTTTGGACTCGAAGGACGGTATCACTTACGGGCAGCAGATGTCAGGACCGACTGACACGATAGATATTGATTTCACCGATTATTTTGATCAGTTACCGGACCACGTGCAAGGAGCCCTGGAGAGGGCGGGAAAGTCTTGGTCCTATAGGCTGAGGGATGTGCTTGGCCCACACCTATCGTATGACGAAGTGGCGACAGGGCTCGGAAGAACTCCCGATGGGCGCATTATCCCACGTGACGTGGACGGAATACTAATACAAGTTCGTTCTGACTACGATAACCCTCGTTGGGGGACTTCTTCCGCAGTTTTCCGCAACGTTCAAACGGTAGGGGACAATTTTACGGTGAGGACGGCAACTGTCGATATAGCGGCAGCGACAATTAATCTTGGGCGGGACTGGCTGGCTCACATCGCCTCGCATGAAATAGGACACGCAATTGGACATTCTGCCTCAGAATTGGACTTCGGTCCGGACGCGGATCCAAGGTATGCGGCGGATTTGATTGCCCGTTATGTGGACTTTGATCGGGGAGTCTGGACCGGGCCAGCGTTGACTGCGGCTAATGGGGGCAGGTACGTGCCTTTCCAGGAGTTGGACGGCGAAACGGATTTTGGCCACTTGGGTGCTTGCGTAATGATCATGTCTTATTGCGGCAATGACATTGAGATTCCTCATGAAATGGATTTCGCTTTCATGAGGGACATCGGCTACACCGTGGAGAACTCGTATCCCACGGAGCCTGAGCAATACAGCTACGGTGCATGGGCGGAGCATTCAGCATGGGAAGTCCTGGCGGCAAGGACCATGGCTTTTTCCACATACCACATAACCGATCGTATCGTAGTGGAGGCAAATGTGTTCGGCACTCGTTCCGCCAGCGATTTTGCTATAGCACATACGGGGACGTTGACGTGGAATGGGTCTTTGCTGGCAGCCGATCTTGCCAGATATGCTCCTGTGTTTGGTAATGCGCAAGTTACGTTGTCAGCTGATGATCTGGACGGGACAGTAGAGTTTACCGACCTCCGAACGGTGCGAGATGTGGAGGGGCAGGCTCATTTGGTGGGATGGAGGAGGCCGAGTTTGGCGTATGGTGTGACGGTCGCGGAGAGTGGATTCGTGGACACGGATGGGAACGTGACGGGAGGATTTTACGGTCCGAATCATGAGGAGGTCGCTGGCATCCTGAGCGATGATATGGAGAAAATACGCGGGGCGTTTGGCGGTACAAGGTAGGAAGTTTGAGCTGGCTTCGAAGTCGCGTGTGTTGCTCCGTTTGAGGATATGGAGCGGACTGTTCGGACGGGAGCCGCGGGGCTGGACCGGCTTGGTGAAGCCGCGTGACAGTAGATCGGTGTTGGAGGATTGGCGGGACAGACAGAGCCGCGCTAGGACGCGCGCAAATTGGAGTGACTCCGCTTACAGTATGCTTACGTCAAGGAGCGCCGTTTGGCGATCCAGAGCTCTGATGATCCCTATAAAATACAAATATATCAACTAGTTATGAGCGATTCCCAAGGTCGATACATGGTTGGCGTGGACGTCGGCGGCACCTTCATCGACCTCATGGTGTCGGGCGGCGGCCGCCGCCTCCTCTGCAAGACCCTGTCCGATCCGGAGGATCGGGCGGGCGCGCTGCTGGCCGGCTTGGCGCTGGTGAGCGAGGATCTCGGCCTCACCCTCAACGCGTTCCTGGAGCGCACCGAACGGATCATCCACGGAAGCACCATCGCCACTAACGCCTTGCTGACGCGCGGCGGCGCGCCCACGGCGCTGCTCACCACCGCCGGTTTCCGGGACGTGCTCAACATGCGGCGTGGGGTGCGCTCGGATCTGTACGACCCCAAGCAGGCGCCGCCCCACCCGCTGATTCCCCGCCAACGGATCCACCCGGTCGCCGAGCGCATCGGCAGCGACGGCGCGGTGCTGGAACCGTTGGATGCAGACTCTGTCGACAGGGCCGTGGCCACGCTCGGCCGCGAAGGGGTGGAAAGTGTCGCCGTGGGGCTCGTGTTCGCCTTCGCCAATGACTCCCACGAGCGCGCGGTAGCCGCGCGGCTGCGGGACGCGATGCCGGACGTGCATGTCTCGCTCTCCAGCGAGGTGCTGCCCGAGGTGAGGCTCTACGAGCGCCTCAGCACCACCGCGGTGAACGCCTACGTGACTCCGGTGCTGGCGGCCTACCTCGAATCCCTGGGACGCCGGCTCGCGGACAACGGGTTTCGTGGCCGGCTGCTCGTGATGCAATCCAGCGGCGGGGTCATGGGGCTGGACCCGGCGAGGCGGTTCGGGGTGCGGAGCATCCTGTCCGGGCCCGCCGCCGGACCGGTGGCGGGTCTGTGGTACGCCGGCCTCCACGGCATCTCCAACGCCATCACCACGGACATGGGAGGGACCAGCTTCGATGTCTCCCTCGCCGACGGAGGCGAGGTGGAGGTCACCAAGGAAACGGAAATATCGGGGCACCGTATCGCGTTGCCCATGGTGGCGGTGCACACCATCGGCGCCGGCGGCGGCAGCATCGTCACCGTGGACGGCAGGGGGCTCTTGCGGGTAGGGCCAGAGAGCGCGGGTTCCACCCCAGGTCCCGTGTGCTATGGCCGGGGCGGCGACCGGCCCACGGTGACGGACGCCGATCTGCTGATCGGCTACCTGGACGCGGAGCGGTTCTGGGGCGGGCGCCTCCGGCTCGACGAGGACGCGGCCCGGGAAGCGTTCCGCCGGCACGTGGCCGAGCCCCTGGGTGTGGACGTGGTGAAGGCCGCCTACGGCGCCCACCAAGTGGTGAACGCCAACATGGTGGACGCTATCCGGGAGGTATCCGTGCGGCGCGGCCACGACCCGCGCCGGTTCGTTCTCGTGGCCGCGGGCGGCGCCGGCCCCATCCACGCCTGCGCCATCGCCCGGGAGCTGGACATCGGCCTGGTGCTGGTGCCCAGGGAAGCGTCGGTGATGTGCGCCGCCGGACAGCTTCTGTCCGACCTGCGCCACGATTTCGTGAGAAGCTGCGTGATGTCGCTCGACCGGTTCGACCGGGACAGAGTGGAAGGGCATTTCCGGGACCTTCGGCGCGCGGCGACGGACGCGCTACTGGCTGAGGGTGTCCCGCGCCATCGTATTGCGGTAAGCTCGGCGGCGGACGTGCGCTACGTGGGGCAATTTAGCGAGGTGGAGGTGCCCGTGCCCGAGACCGCGATGACTGAGGAGGCGGTGGCCGCGCTGGCCCGCGACTTCCATCGCATCCACGAGTCGCTGAACGGCTACAGCATGCCGGACGCGGCCGCCGAGATCGTCAACCTGCGGGTAGTGGGAAGAGGCGTGGCTGACAGCGAGGCCATGCCCGAGTCGGGCGGCGCGGAGGGGACGGCTCTGACGGGCCGCCGGCGGGCGTTCTTCGAGGGCGATTTCCGCGAGGTGCCGGTCTACGACGGTCATCGTCTGGCCTCCGGGGAAGACGTCGTCGGCCCGGCCATCGTCGAGCAGGAAACCACCACCGTGGTGGTGCCGCCGGAGTATCAGCTCACCTGCGACGCTTTCGGGAACTACCTCGTCTACCTCAGGGAGCGCGGCTTGGCCGAGAGCCTTGCAAGGGTCAAGCCCGGGCCGGAAGAGAAGGGCAGGGAATAGCAGCGTGGATCCCATTCTCCTGACCGTCATCGCCAACCGCCTCGAAGGGGTGACCCGGGAGATGGGCGCGGGCATGCTGCGGAGTTCGCGCTCGCCCATCTTTGCCGAGAACAAGGACTTCGTTACCGCGGTGTTCGACCGCCGGCTCAGGCTGGTGGCCCAGACCGCCTACATCCCGGTGCTGATGGGCGCGAGCCCCTTCGCGGTAAAGGCCGTCGCCGACCACTTCGGCGAAGACGTGGAGCCGGGGGACGTGATGATCCTCAACGATCCCTACCGCGGCAACAACCACGCGCCGGACATCTCCGTGATGAAGCCGGTGTTCTTCGAGGGACAGCTTCGGTTCTGGGTCCTCAGCCGGGGTCACCACGCCGACATCGGCGGCGGAGGTGCCGCGGGACGGAACCCCCACGCGGCCACGGCCTGGGAAGAGGGCCTCCGGATACCGCCCGCGAAGCTCTACCGGGGCGGCGCGTACAACCGCGACGTCTGGGAGATCATCCTGCTGAACGTGCGCCTGCGCAGTTCGGTGGAGGGCGACCTCCAGTGCCAGGTGGGGGCGTGCAACGTGGGCGAGAAGTCGCTGCGGCAGATGCTCGGGCGGTACGGCAGCGACACCGTCGAGGGCGCCATCGAAGAGATGCTGGACCGGAGCGAGGCGCAGATGCGGGAGCGCATCGCCGCCGTTCCCGACGGCGTCTACCACGCGTCCCGGCAGCTCGATCACGTGCTCGAGGACGGCCCCGCCGGGCGGCCCGCCATCCGGGTAGGGCTCGAGGTGGAAGGGGACAGGCTGCGCTTCGACTTCGCCGGCTCCGATCCTCAGATTCCGGTCTACTACAACAGCTCCTACGCCAACACGGTGTCGTCCTGCTACATCGGGCTCTTTTCAACCATCGCCGCGGACGTGAGCGTGAACGAGGGCTGCATGCGGCCGGTGGCGGTGTCGGCCCCGGAAGGGTCGCTGGTGAATCCGCGGGAAGGAGCGCCCACGACGCAATGCACCGTGGCCACCTGCGCCACCATCGTGGAGGCCGTGTGGATGGCCTTGTCCCAGGCCGTGCCCGAGCGGGTGCAGGCGGGGTGGGCGCGCACCAACGCGGGCGCCGGCACCGCCCTGAACCGGAGGACGGGTCGTCCGGCGGCCTTCATCCTTCACTTCGCCAAGGGAGGCGGCGGCGCCACCCAGGGATTCGACGGCTGGAACCACATCAGTCCGGTGTCGTCCATGGGCGGTTCCCGGGTGCCGGACCCGGAGCTCTACGAGCTGACCTTTCCGCACCGCATCCTCCAGTACGAGTACCGCCCGGACAGCGCCGGCGCCGGCAAGTGGCGCGGCGGCTACGGGGCGCTGTTCTCCCTCCGCTTCAATGAGGACGGGAGCGCCCTCTCGGTGCAGATCGGCAGCGGCGCCGAGGAGACCTCCCCGTTCGGGCTCGCCGGAGGCGCGCCTGCCGCCGCGGGCACGGTGCGGGTTCGCTCGGAAGACGGCGAAGAGGTGGAATTTCACCGCGCCGCCATGCACCATCCGCGCGGCGGCGACGTGGCCGAGATCCGCTCCGCCGGCGGCGGGGGATACGGTGATCCTTACGAACGGCCGGTGGAGGCGGTCCTGGACGACGTGGCTGCAGAGCTGCTGTCGCGGGAGAATGCGCGCATGCAGTATGGCGTGGTCGTGGACCCGGAGACCGGGGCCGCCGATATGGACGCGACCCGGAAGCTGCGGGAAGGGCGCCGTTCGGCGGACAGGGCATCGGGCGGTTGATCGTTTGACCTGCACACCCCATCAAGGGGCATAATGGTGGCGCACCGACGGCGTCATCAGAAAAGAAGGGTTAGCAGGAGGACACCATGTCGAAGATCATCACTCGCGCGCTGACGCAGGAGCAAGACGGGGTGCCCGGCTTCATCGCTTCGCCGGAACGGGACACGCCGGGTCCGGCGCTGCTCATCGTGCATCACCACTACGGGGTTACGGGCCACATCAAGCACATGGCCTGCGAGTTCGCCGAGGCCGGGTACACCGCCATGGTGCCGGCCCTCTACGACATCCTGGGCTTCTCCGACTTCCACGACGTGCAGAAGAAGACCACGGACGGGCGCTTCGTGGAGGTCATCGGCCAGGGCTGGCAGTACCTTTGCGGCCGCGCCGACGTGGACGAGAAGCGCGTGGCGGTCATGGGCCTGTGCATGGGCGGGCGCATCGGCATCCACTTCGTCGCGGCGACGCCCCAGGTTGCGGCGTACCTGGGTTACTATCCCTCGGTGCGTGAGGAGGGTCCCAGCAAGCTCAGGCCGCGGCACCCCAACGAGTCCGCCCGGGAGATCCACTGCCCGTCCATGGTCCTGTTCGGCGGCCATGACCGCGTGGCGCCGGTGCCCGTGCAGGAGAAGCTTCGGGCGGCGTTTCTGGAAGGCACGCCGGACGTCGAGTGGCACTTCTTCCCGCCGGCCGGCCACGGCTTCGCCCTGGCCGACGGCGACGCCTACGACCCCGCGCTGGCCAAGCTTACCTGGCCGCTGTCCGTCAATTTCCTGGACCGGGTGCTGGGAGTGGAAGCCGTAGCCACCAGGATGCGTTCCGTGGCCTGAGCCGTTCACCCTCCCACCGGCGGCGTGCGCCGGAACCAGCCGGCCGCCTGCTCGTAGGCGTGGGCGGCGCGCAGCACCCGTTTTTCCCGGAAGCGCGGCCCCACGAGCTGGAGCCCGATGGGCAGGCCGGCGGAAGAGAAGCCGCAGTTGACGCTCAGGGCTGGCAGCCCCGTGAGGTTGAAGGGGGTGGTGAAGAGCGAGCGGAAGTTCACGCCCGGGCTCTCGAGCCTGATTTCCTGTCCATCCACTTCCATGACGGCCTGCTTGGATTCCTCGATGGTGGGGGCCGGCACGGCCGCCGTGGGCGCGGCGATGAGGTCCACGGTCCTGAAAACCTCGTCGAACTCCCCGCACAGAAGGCGCCGGATGCGCTGTGCGGCAACGTAGGCGTCGGCGGGAATCAGCATGGAGGCGATGTTCTGGCGCAGCAGGCGCGGGCTGTAGTCCCGCGGCCGGGCCGTGAGATAGGGCAGGTTCTCCACCACGTTCTCCGGCCGCGTGATGCAGGGCCAAACGAACCGTGTCGTGTCCAGGTGCGGCACTTCCACCTCCACCAGCCGCACGCCGAGGGATTCGAGCTGCCGTTGCGCCTCCACGAACGCCTCCCGCACCGCCCGGGTCATGTACCGGTCGAAGTAGTCCTTGACGATCCCCACCCGGACCCCTTCGATGCCCGCGTCGAGGCCGTCCTCGTAGTCAGGCACGGGCTCGTCGGCGCTGTTGGGATCCTGCGGGTCCTGGCCCGCGACGGCCTGCAGGATCAGCGCGCAGTCCCGCACCGTCTTGCTGAACACGCCCATGTGGTTGGTGCTGAAGCCGCCGTCGCCCGGCACGTGTCCGAACCGGCTGATGCGCCCGTAGGTGGGCTTGAACCCCACGGTGCCGCACAGCGAGGCCGGGTTCCGCACCGACCCGCCGTTGTCCGTGCCGATGGACCCCAGGCACAGGCTTGCCGCCAGCCCCGCCGCCGACCCGCCGCTGGAGCCGCCGGCGATCCGCTCCGTGTCCCACGGATTTCGGGTAGTGCCGTAGAACGGGTTGATGGTGGTGCCGCCGTTGGCCCACTCGTGCATGTTGGTCTTGCCCAGGATCACCGCCCCCGCCTCCCGGAGCCGCGCCACCACCGTGGCGTCGTAGTCCGGAACGCACTCCTCCAGCACCTTGGACCCCGCGGTCGTGCGAATCCCCCGCGTCGCGATGTTGTCCTTTATGGACAGCGGTATGCCGTGCAGCGGCCCCCGATACTTCCCGTCGCGTATCTCCGCCTCCGCCGCCCGCGCATCCGCCAGCGCTTCCCCCCGTGATACCGTGACATACGCCACCAGCTCCGGGTTCAGCCGGTCGATGCGCGCGAGCATGAGCTCGGCGAGCTCCACCGGAGACAGTTCCTTGCCCTTGATCCGTGCCGCAGCATCCGCCAACGTGAGCCCGCCCAGGTCGTGGTCCGTCATCAACCTTCCTCCTCGGAGAGAATTGCAGTCGCCGGTGTCCGGCTCGGGGTACGGGAAGCCTATGCGCACAGAGGTTGGGGATCAAGGGCGGGGCACTCGTTTGTGACGCGAGTTTCGAGGGTGTAGTGATGATCCTCTCGTGCCGTCGGCTAGCTGATGCCGGACTCGCTGTCGCTGACAACGAACTTGACGCCGGTGGAGTATGTCGGAGTAATAGTTAGAGCAGAGAGGGAACCCTGATTATGCGCATTGCCGCCGTAGACCTTGTCAGCAACACCTGTTTCCCGGCGCTGGCCGCCCAGGAACTGGGTTTCTACCGGGAAGAGGGCGTGGACGTGGAGATCGAGCTGGTCTCGCAGATCGGCGCCACCCGGGCGCTCCGGGAGGGGGCGGCGGATGCCATGATCGCGGGGTCGGTGCACGATCTGCTGCGTGCGTTTCCGGCCTGGAGCGGGGCCAAGCTGCTGGTGGCGCTGTCCCAGGGGACGCCGTGGCTCCTGACCGTGCGGGCGGACCTGGAGGCGGAACGCGGTGATCTCGACGCGCTGATGGGCTTGCGGCTTACCGCGGCGGAAGGGCCGGATCTGGTGTTCAAGACGCTGCTCCGCGCGGGGGGCCTGGATCCGGAGCGCGACGTGAGCATCGTGCACCTTCCCGGCTCCGAGGCTCGCGATGTGTCGTTCGGCGTCTACGCCGCGCGTGGCCTCGAGTCCGGGCAGATCGACGGCTTCTGGTCCAACGCCATGGGCAGCGCCACCGCGGTTTCGCTGGGCGTCGGCAAGGTTCACGTGGACGTGCGGCGGGGCGACGACCCGGCGGAGGTGCGCTACTGCACGTTCGCGGGCGTGGGGACCACGGATGACTTCATAGAGCGGGAGCCGGAGCAGGCGGCGGCCGCCATCCGCGCCATCGTGAAGGCGCAGAAAGCGTTGCGCGCGGATCCTGCCAGAGCGGCCAGGGTCGGGGAAGGGCTTTTCCCGAAGGACGCCGCCGACCTCATCACCGGCATCGTGGAACGGGACGTGCCGTTCTATGAGCCCGCCATTTCCGAGGACGCCGTCGCGAAGCTGAACGCGTTCGCGCAATCCGTCGGCCACCTGCCGGGGCCGGTGCCCTACGAGCAGGTGGCGGCGGTGCGGTTCCGGGAGTTGTGGGCCGGTTGAGGACGAAACTGCGGTGGCTCCCCCCTGGATTCCGACCCCGTATCGCGGTACGGGGCATGCTTTCGCCGGAATGACGGGGTTCGGGCCTCGGCGCGATTGCCGGGCTCAGAACCCCGCTGCGGGCTCCAACGCCCCCTCCGGCGGCGTCCGGGTTTCGTAGGCCCACTCGGGCATGCGGCTCTGCATGCCGTTGGCGGCCAGTTCGGTTTCGTAGGTCTTGCGGATCTGCGGGTCCTCGTCCATGTAGGCGATGGCGTTGCCGCCGTCGCGGGTGTCCACCGCCCCCACGTCCTTGGCCTGCCCGCCGGGAGCGCCGCCGCGCCGGAAGGCCGGCCCGTAGGGGCCGTCGAA
>JAJDTQ010000044.1 GCA_022827045.1 Candidatus Binatia bacterium | reverse complement strand
TCGCTACGCTCAGGGCGAACGGTTGGGTTAGGGAAGCTTGAGACACAATCCGCTCGCTCCGTTCGCCCTGAGCGTAGCGAAGCGAAGTCGAAGGGCGCCGTCACAGGCAGCCGAACTCCTTGTAATAGCGTTCGGCCCCGGGGTGCAGCGGCACAACGCATCCGGTGCACAGATGTTGCGGCGTGATGGGGACTTCGATGTCCCTCAAATGAGGCGGCAGGTCCTTGTAGGGGGCGGCGATCCGGTCCCTGCGCTCCATGCTCGTCCGCGCCAGCAGATAGGCGATTTCCTCCGGAAGATCGGCCCGGCAAAACAGCAGCCAGCCGCCGAAGCTCAGGGTCAGAAGGTCGCGCTCGATACCCTTGAGGCGACCCGCGGGGATGATGGCCGGGTCGTAGCCGTAGGTCTGCTGCATGTGGGCCACGGCCCGCGGGTCCAGGGGCAGGGCGCGCATGGGCCGCGCTTCGGCCAGCTCTTCCCAGGATTCGTCGTGGACTCCCTCCTGGAAGACCGCGTTTCCCTCGCCGCGCTTGACCATGGGCACGCCGACGACGGCGGGGCCTGGGAACAGGACGCGTCCGCCCCAGGAGTTTACGTCCTCGTAGCTGAAGCCGTACCACTTCATCACCTGCTCGACCGTCCAGGTGAGCGTGTCCGGCCCCGTCGGTCCCACCCGGCCCGACACCAGGGTCATGGCGGGCTTGCGCGCCGCGATGTCCTCCATGGAACGGATTCCGAGCTCCTCGGCCACGAGCCAGAAGATATAGTCCGGTTCGGGAAACCGCGCGATGGCTCTCAACTCGCCGACGCTGGCGTTGAACAGCCCCTTTCCCTCGGTGGCCATCCTGGCGTTTACCGGCGGGTTGGTGATGCCCACGTCGGCCCTCCCGGCACCCACCGTCTTGGGATTCTCCAGCGACCCGAGGCCGAACTTGCCGGTGAAGACGCCGACGCTCGATATCGGTCCCGGCTTCTCGCGATAGCCGTTAAGGCCCTCCGCGAGCTCGTCGGTGATGCGCCACCAGGGATGGGACGGGGAATGGGACGCGATCTTGAGGATGTAACCGCTGTCATCCCGCTCAATCATGGACGTGGACCCCCCCTTTCGAAACACGGCCCTCATATCACCGGCCTTCTTCGAGTGTCAACGTTCACCAGCGCCCATCCGTGCCGCAATCGGCGGGGTTGATTTTTCCACGGGCTCGCGAGTATAGCCAACTTGTTCCTGGGCCGACGCGCGGCCCCATAGACGCGGCCAGATGGACGAGCAAGAGCTTGAAAGACTGACGGTTACGCGAGCCTCACACGGGATCGGCGGCGGCGAGGTGTCCCCGGTGGAGTTGACCCGATGCGCGCTGGCGCGGATCGAGCGGTTGAACCCGGTGCTGAACGCCTACGCGTTCGTGATGAAGGAACAGGCACTTGCCGCGGCCGAGCGGGCCGGCGAGGAGATCGCAGCCGGCCGCTATCGTGGGCCGCTGCACGGCATCCCCGTCTCCATCAAGGACAACATCGCGGTCAAGGGCGTCCCCGCCACCGCCGGGTCCAGGACCCTCGCGGACTGGATACCCGGCCATGACGCCACCGTCGTGAGCAGGCTCAAGGACGCGGGCGCGGTCATCCTCGGCAAGACCCACATGCACGAATGGGCCAAGTCGAGCCACACCAATAACGTTTTCTACGGCCCCAGCCGGAACCCGTGGGACACCGCCCGGGCCACCGGCGGTTCCAGTGGCGGCTCCGCGGCGGCGGTGGCGGCGGGCCTGGGCCTGGCGTCCATCGGCACCGACAGCGCCGGCTCGGTCCGCAATCCCGCGGCTCTCTGCGGCATCGCCGGTCTGAAGGCCACCCACGGACGCGTGAGTCTGAGCGGCGGGGTGCCCGGCACCGGGCCGGGCTCCATCAACCACTTCGGCGTCCTCGCCAAGACCGTGGAGGACTGCGCGGTGGTGCTCAACTGCATCGCGGGAGCCGACCCGAAGGATCCGTATTGCGCCGACGTGCCCGTGCCGGACTACACGCGCGAACTCACGAGCGGGGTCGGCGGGCTGAAGGTCGGTCTTGTCCGGGGCTACTTCGACGCGTTGATGTTCGACGAGGTCCGGCAGGTTTTCGCCGAGGCGGTGCGGTTCCTGCCTTCCCTCGGCGTCGAGACCGAGGAGGTCGACATCCCCCATATGGAGCTTCTGCCGGCGGTTCAGGCCTGCATCGCCCGTGTGGAGGACATGCCGGACCACGACCGTTATCTGCGCACCCGGCCCCGGGACTACAGCACGGGGATGCTCAAGAACCTCATCGGCTCGCTGCTGATCTCCGGCAGCGCCGTCAACACAGCGCACCGGGTCCGGCGGCTCATCTACGAGGGATTCGAGCGGGCCCTCGATCGCGTCCAGGTGATGGTGGTCCCTACCATCTCCTTCCCCGCGCCCACTCTCGAGGAACTGGACCGGGGCTCCGCCCGCATCGACGGCCGGGAGGTCAGGCTCTCGGACCGCCGCGGCAACCTCTTCACCCTGTGCACGATCCCGTTCAACCAGACGGGGCTACCGGCCCTCAGCGTGTGCTGCGGCTTTTCTCCCTCGGGCCTGCCCATCGGCATGCAGATCGTCGGCAGGCCTTTCGACGAGGAGACGGTCCTGCGCGTGGGTCATGCCTACGAGCGGGCCGCGGGATGGTACGAGAAAACGCCGGACCTTCCGGCGGGGAGGTAGCCATGCCGCGCGTGGCGGTCGCACAGTTCAGCGGGAACGTGGATTGGCGGGAGAACATCGCCGCGGTCCGCCGGCTGGCACAGCGGGCGGCCGCCACGGACGCGGACCTCGTCTGCTTTCACGAGGTGGCCAGCACCATCTACCCCGCGTTCACCAACGACCCGGAGTTCTTCCGGCTGGCCGAGCCCGAGGACGGTCCGTCCGTGACGGAGGCGCGGAACATCGCGCGGGAGGCGGGCCTGGCGCTGGTCTACCCGTTCTTCGAGCGGGAAGGGGACCACTACTACAACAGCGCGGTGGTGTTCGGCCGCGACGGACAACGGCTCACCAAGTACCGCAAGAACACGATTCCCAGCGGCCTTGGGCGGCTGGTGGGGACCACCGGCAGCGAGGAGTATTACTTCCGGCCGGGGGACCTGGGCTTCCCGGTGGTGCAGACGGACCTGGGCGTCAAGCTCGGCCTCAACATCTGCTACGACCGCAACCTGCCGGAACCGGCCCGCTGCGCCGCGCTGAACGGCGCCGAGCTTCTGTGCGTGCCCGTGACCAGCACCCAGCGGGCGCGTTCGCGCTGGGAGATGCTGCTGTGCGCGCGGGCGGTGGAGAACGTCATGTACGTGGCGGCGCCCAACCGGGTGGGGGTGGACCGGGGCGGGGCGCCCGAGTTCTATTTCGGCGAGAGCCTGATCATCAACCCGCGCGGCGAGATCGTCGCCCACGCCAGCGCTACCGAGGAAGACGTGGTGTGGGCGGACCTGGACCTCGACCTGCTGGAGAGCCAGCGCAAGAACTGGATCTTCTTCACGGACCGGAGGCCCGACCAATACGCGGCCATCCGCCGTTGAGCGGGCCGCGCCGCGGACTCATAGCGGGCCGAAGTCACGGAGAACGACATGGAGTACAACCTGGGCGTGGATATCGGCGGCACGTTCACCGACTGCGTGGTCGTGGACGAGGCCGGCGAGTTGACCGTCGGCAAGTCGCTGTCCACGCCGGACAACTTCGCGCTGGGCGTTCTCAACGCGGTGCGCAACGCCGCGGAGCACTTGGGCATGACCGGCGCGGAGGCGTTGCTGCACACGGCCAAGCTCTTCTTCCACGGCTGCACCGTGGGTGACAACACGCTGCTCACCCGCTCGGGAGCGAAGACCGGGCTGATAACCACCAAGGGCTTCGCCGACAGCATCTACATGATGCGCGGGCGCATGACCGAGGGGCTCACCGAGGCCGAGACCGCCCATTTCTACGCCTTGACCAAGCCGGACCCGCTGGTGCCCCGCACGTTGATAGGGGAGGTGAAGGAGCGGGTCGACTACAAGGGCGCGGTGGTGGTGGAACTGGACCTCGACGAGGCCGCGGCCGTGGTGGACCGGCTGGTGGCCGAGGGGGTCACCGCGGTGGCTGTCTCGCTGCTGTGGTCCATCGCCAACGACAGCCACGAAAGGGCCATCGAAGAAGTCATCAAGGCGCGGCACCCGGACCTGTTCGTGAGCCTCTCCTCGGAGGTGGCGCCCTACCTGGGCGAGTACGAACGCACCATCACCTCCATCTTCAACGCCTACATCGGCCCCACCATCTCGTCGTATCTTTCCAACCTGGGCGAGTCCCTGGCGGCCAAGGGGCTGCACAATGCGCCGCTCATCATGCAGGCCTACGGCGGCGTGCTGGACAGCGAAGCGTGCGTGCGCCGGGGCGTGGGTCTGGTGGAGTCGGGGCCGGCGGCGGGTGTGGTGGGAGGCCAGTACTTCTGCGACAAGATCGACGAGCCCAACATCCTGGTCACCGACATGGGCGGGACCACCTTCAAGGTAGGGCTGGTGCGGGACGGGCGCATCGAGAAGAACTACAGCCCGGTGATCCTGCGCCACGCCGTGCTGGCCACCAAGATCTGGGTGGAGTCCATCGGCGCGGGCGGGGGGAGCATCGGCTGGGTGGACGAAGAGAAGGGGCTCATGAAGGTGGGGCCCCAGGGGGCCGGCGCCAAGCCGGGGCCGGCGAGCTACGGCCTCGGCGGCACCGAGCCCACGGTTTCCGACGTCGACCTGGTGCTGGGGTATCTGAACCCCGACTACTTCCTGGGCGGGCGCATGCGGCTCGACCGGGAGGCGGCGGAGCGGGCGATCCGGGAGAAGGTGGCCGACCCGCTCGGAATGAGCCTCACCGAGGCGGCCAGCGGGCTCTACCGCATCACCAATGCGCAGATGGCGGACCTGATACGGCGGGCCACGGTTGAGCGCGGCCACGATCCCCGGAACTTCGTGCTGTTCGTGGAGGGCGGGGCTGGACCGGTGCACTGCGGCCGGTACGCCGCGGAGTTGGGCATCAAGGAGGTGGTGGTGCCCATGACGTCGTCGGTCCATGGCGGCCTGGGCCTGCTGGCCTCGGACGTGGTGTTCGAGTACGGCAAGGCGGAGCGGCTGGTCTATCCGCCGGATCCCAGGGTCGTCAACGCGACCTTCGCGGGGCTCTTGGACAAGGCCCGCCTGGACCTGGAGAAGATGGGGTTCGCGGGCGAGGAGACCGCCGTCATCCGCAGCCTGGACATGCGCTACCGCTTCCAGTGCCACGAGCTCAACGCCGAGCTGCCGCCGGGCACCGACGAGTTGGGCATGGAGGACTTCCAGTGGCTCGACCAGGCCTTCGACGATCTCTACGAGAAGTCCTACGGCCCAGGGTCGGGCTACCGGGAGGCGGGCAAGGAGATCATCACCTTCCGGCTGCGCGCGGTGGGCAAGATCCAGCACCCCAACATCAAGCGGTACGCCATGGGCGCCGCCGACCCCGGCGACGCCCGCAAGGGGAAGCGTGACGCCTATTTCGAGCGGGAACGGGACTTCCTGCCCGCCGACATCTACGACTTCGAGCGGCTTCAGCCGGGCATGGAGATCCGGGGCGCGGCGATCATCGAGAGCCCGGTGACCACCATCGTCGTCGGCCCGGGCGACACCGCGGTGATGGACGAATACCGCAATATCAGGATGCACGTGGAGGTCTGACGACGGGTGCCGTGCAAGGCGCAGCGGCCAAGACTTGCGGGACCGCGAATCAAGGAGCGTTCCATGGCTGAACCGAAACTGTCCGTCGATCCGGTCACCTTCGAGATCCTCTCGCACCGGCTCTACCAGATCACCCAGGAGATCGGCACCACCCTGGAGCGGGTGGGCGGGACCGTCAACACCACCCAGATGCGCGACTACCTGGCCGGCCTGTACCAGCCCAACGGCGACGTCCTGTGCGCGGGCGACGCCATGGCCTGGCACGTAGGCTGCGCCGGGGTGGCGGTGCGCCGCATCATCGAGCGCTTCACCGACGAGGGCGGGATATTCCCCGGCGACATGTTCCTGATCAACGATCCCTACCTGGCGGCCATTCACCAGCCGGACATGTACGTAGTGTCGCCGATCCACGTGGACGAGCGGCTGATCGGCTGGAGCGCCACCTTCGTGCACGTTGCCGACGTCGGCGCCATGTCCCCCGGCGGGAATTCGCCGGGCGCCACCGAGATCTGCCACGAAGGTATCCGCATCCCCGGCCTCAAGCTCATCGAGCGCGGCAGGATCCGCCGGGACGTGTTCGACACCATCACCAACATGACCCGGCAGCCGGTGATGGTGGGCCTGGACTTCAAATGCGAGATCGCCGCCAACAACGTGGGCCGGGCCAGGATGCAGGAACTCTACCAGCACTACGGCGTGGAGCTCATGGAGAAGGTCACCGGCGAGATGCTCGACCACACCGCCAGCGTGTTGCGCCGGCGTCTCCTGGAAGTGCCCGACGGGGTCTGGCGCGCCCAGGGCAACATCGAAGCCGGCGACAAACTGTGGAAGATGCAGGTGCAGCTCACCAAGGAGCGGGACCTCCTGACCTTCGACTTCACCGGCACCGACCAGCAGGCGCCGGTGGGAATCAACCTCCCTTACCACGCCACCGTGGGCGCGTGCTTCGAGTCGCTGCTCCAGACCCTGGGCTACGACCTCCCCAAGAACCACGGGCTGTTCCGCGTCATGGAGGTCATCGCGCCCGAGGGCACCATCGTGAACCCCACCTACCCGGCGCCGGTGTCGCTAAACACCACTTCCGGCGGCGCGGTGGCGCGTTTCCTGGCCGGCAGCACGCTGATCCAGATGATCGGCACCAGCGAGAAGTGGTCCAGGGAGGTCACCGCCCAGACCCTCGGCACCCGCCTGGCGCGCCACGCCGGCGTCAACCAGACCGGCGGCTACTACGTGTCGACCCTGGTGGGACTGGGCGGCATCGGCGCGCGTTCCTGGGGCGACGGCATCAACACCGCCGGCATCGAGATGGGCCGGCCCTCCACCGTGCACAACGTCGAGTGGGTGGAGGCCAACTTCCCGCTGCTGTACCTCTACCGGCGCCACCTCCAGGACGGCGCCGGAGCGGGCAAGTACCGCGGCGGCGCAGGCGAGGAATCGCTGCTCATGATCCACGACGCCCCGGAGGCGAAGCTCCAGATCGTCGCCCTGGGAGTCGCCGGCCTGAGGAACTCGGGGTTCGGCATCTACGGCGGACACCCTGGCGCGCCCAGCATCCTGGTGCACGTGGAGGACAGCGAGGTGCGCAAGGCCGTGGCCGCCAAGACCCTTCCCGACGAACTGGCGGAAGCCGGCGGAACCCACAACCTGCTGGGCTACCGCGACCTCCGCCTCAGCGCCGACGACCTGCTCTACCTCAGGTGCGCCAACGGCGGCGGCTACGGCGACCCGTTGGAGCGGGAGCCCGACAGTGTGGCCCACGACGTGGTCGACGGCCTCGTGTCGCGGGAAGCCGCGGAGTCCATCTACGGCGTGGTCCTGGCCGACGGCAAGGGTGTGGCCGCGGACGCCACACGGGAGAAGCGCAGTGCGCTCAGGAGTCAGCGGCAGGCCGCCGTCACCCGCGCTCCGGCCGTATCCGAGGTTCCGGTGGCGGGGGCCGACGCGGTCCGGCATCCTCTCCAGGAGTCCTTGGATATTTGCGAGGTGGACGGCCGCTCATGGGTCCGCTGCACCTACTGCGGCCAGGTTCTGTGCGAGAGCGACCGGGACTGGCGCGATGCCTGCGCAGTGGGCGACGCCGCGCCCACCGAGGCCGGCCCCCTGATGAACCTGCTCGGCGACCAGTACGTGTTTCAGCGCTGGTACTGCTCGGGCTGCAGCGTCCTGCTCAAGTCGGAGATCGCGGCGGTCACTCTTTCCGACCGCGACCAGTGAGAGACGACATGACCATCAAGACTCGTGTGCGGAGCCTGACCGGTGGCGATGCGGCGCTCTTTCGGCGTTTACTCGACTTGTTCGGCGACGCGTTTGAAGCACCGGAGACCTATCGAGCCCGTCAGCCGGACGATGACTATATCGAGCGGTTGCTGGCGAAGGACCACTTCATCGCGCTGGCAGCGTTCGATGCCGAGGACCGGCTGACAGGGGCGCTTACCGCCTATGAACTGCAAAAATTCGAGCAGGCGCGCAGCGAGATCTACATCTACGATCTCGCGGTCCGCGCCGAGAACCGGCGGCAGGGCGTCGCGACCTGCATGATCCGCCATCTCCAGGAGTTGGCGGCCGAACGCCGGGCCTGGATGATCATCGTGCGGGCCGACCCCGTGGACGAACCGGCGGTCGCGCTCTACTCCAAGCTCGGCAGGCGGGAAGACGTGCTTCACTTCGACATAGATGTGGCCAGCATCGCCGACGCTGCCGCCTACCCTCCTACTTCGTGACCGCCGAGGCTGCTTCGCGATACTCATGCTCCGCGGCCTGGAGGCGTTCGGCGATGTCCGGCTTGAGTTTGTGGGCAGCCCTCTCGCTTCTCGCCCGCTTGACTCTGTCGGCCAGTTCTCCGGCCTGACGGCCCAACGCGGCCTCGTCGATACGAGGGCTCTCGCCGTTCTCCAGCACGACGTCGCCGCCCACGAGCATGGTGTCGACGCTGCTGCCGTTCTCGGAATAGACGAGAGCCTGCGGTGTGGGTTCTCATTTCGCCGTCGCCGCCGCGTCGCGGTAGTCTCTCTCCGCGTTCCGCTCTCTGTCCGTCACCTCGGGAGTGCGCTTGCGCTCCGCCCACTTCACCCGCGCTTCCTCGACCTTGGCCGCGAGGCTCCGGGCCTGACGCGCCAGCTCGGACTCGTCGATGCGGGGGCTCCGGCCTTCGTCCAGCAAGACCTCTCCGCCTACCAGCACGGTATCGACGCTGCGGCCGTTCTCAGAGTAGACCAGGTTCTGGACTAACTCCGTCGCCGGCCACATCCTCGTTCCGGGCTTCAGGATGCAGATGTCGGCCAGATAGCCTGGGGCGATCCGGCCGGCCCGGATGCCGAGCACCTTGGCGCCGCCGGTGGTGGCCATGGCGAAGGCTTCCTTCGCGGTGATCCAGGATTCGAACTCGGTGGCGCTGCAGCGGCGCATGACCGCCGCCATCTTCATCTGGTCGAACATGGAATAACCGTCGCTCGAGTCGCCGCCGTCGGAGCCCAGCGCTACCGTGATGCCGCGCGCCAGCATCTCCCGGACGCGCGCCAATCCGCTGCCGAGCTTGGCGTTGCTGGACGGATTGTGGACCACCGCGGGCTGTTTCTCGCCGAGGAGATCCAATTCTGCATCGGTCAGGTGAATGGCGTGGGCCAGGGACACCCCGGGCTTCAGGAGGCCGAGCCTCGCGGCTCTTCGCACCGGCGGTTCGCCGTCGGCCGACCGTTGTCGCGATTCGTGCCGGGTTTCCATGAAATGGGTGTGAACGGGCAAGCCCCTGTCCTCGGCAATGGCGAGGCACTCGGTCAGGAAGCTGTCCGAGCAGGTATGGAGCGAGGTGGGCGCGACCACGCCCGTGATACGGTCCGGGCCTTGGTCGATGAGGTCCAGCGCCCGTTTCAGGCGCGCGATCTCTTCCGGCCCGGCGCTGGACGCCTCCTGCCGCGGTACGGGGCTCCATCCGCCGTCGGTCGCCGAGGGCGCGACGGCCGTTCGCATGCCGATCCGACGGCCGGCATCGATGCACGCCTGAACCTCCGTAAGGTCGATGGCACGCCTTCTGGAGAGGTGGTGCAGGACGCTGGTGGTCCCGTGCTTGAGGGATTCCAGCAGGGCGATGTGATTGGCGGCGAGGAGGTCGTCGTAACCGGGATCGAAGATGTCCTCGGTTCCGCGCCGTTCAAAATGCCACAGCTCGAAGGGAAGCCGGTCCCGCAGGCTCCGCTGCAGGATCTCGGTGTGGTGCGTGTGGGCGTTGACGAAGCCGGGGATGACGACCTTGTCGCGCGCATCGATGATGTCGATTTCGCCGGATTCCTTCTCCCGTGAAAACGTTTCGGGAACGGGCTCCACGCTCTCGATGATCTCGCCCCGTATCCTGATCAGCCGGTCATTCGCAACCTGTTCGGACTCGGGGTCGAGCAGGGTGCCGGCCAGAATGATTTTTCGATCGCTCATGTCGCTTATCCTATCCCGGCGTGCTCATCAGGCGGGGCAGCCACAACGCGAGGTCCGACCATACCAGGAGCAGTCCCATGACCACGAGATCGACGATGGTGAACGGGATCACGGCGTTGATGATCTGCATCGTCCTGTAGCCCGGCATGAAGCTCTGGCCGATGTATAGCAACACGCCGAAGGGGGGCGTCTCGTTGGCGACCTCCAGGTTGATGAGGACGATGATGCCGAACCACAGGGGATCGAGTCCCAGGGCGGTGACGATCGGCATGTAGACCGGCAACGTAATCAGCATCATCGAGATCTGGTCCATGAACATTCCCATGAGGATCAGGACCAGCATCATGAAAAAAACGATCGTCAGGGGCGCCACGTCGAGCTGCGTGATCAGGTCCACCAACCCTCGCGTGGCGCCCGTAAAGGCGAGAACCTGGCTGAAGGCCGCGGAACCGGCAATGATGAGAAAGATCCCGGCGGTGATCTTGATGGTTTCCATGACGGAGACTCTGACCGATCCCCAGGAAAGCTTGCCGTAGGCGAATGCCACGGCGAATGCGGCCAGGGCCCCCACAGCCGCCGACTCCGACGGCGTCGCGATCCCAAGGAACATGAGCCCCAGGACCATGAAGAGCAGGAAACCGACCGGGAGCAGCAGGTTCAGCGTCTGCAGCCGTTCCCGCAGCGTCGGCGGTACATAGGTTTCTTGCGGCACCAGCTTGGGGTTCCACCAGACGCGCAACACGATGACCAGAAGATAGCCTGCGGCGATCAGCAGGCCGGGGACGATGCCGCCGATCAACAAGTGGCCGATGGAGATGTGCGCGATGGTGCCGAGCAGCACCGCCATGGCGCTGGGCGGGATGATCATCGCCAGGCCGCCGGCGCCGATGATCGGCCCGGCGATCATCTCCGGGCTGTAACCACGCTCCTTCATCTCCGGGGCCAGGGTTGCGCTGAGGGTTGCAGTGGTGGCCATGCTGGAACCGCTGATCGCTCCAAACACCGCGGCGCCGACAACGGTGACGAGGCTCAGCCGAGCCCGAAGCGCGCCGATCCACTTCCCCAGTGCATCGAGGACTTGTCCGGCGACCCCCGATTGGAAGAGGATCTCGCCCATCAGGACGAATAACGGCACGGCTCCGAGCGGATACGACGCAATGCTGTTGATGATGCTTCCCGGCAGCAAGGACAGGGCCGACCAGCCGCCGATCACGAAATAGAGCCCCAGCAGGTCGATGAGGATAAAGACCAGGGCAACCTGCAGACCGGATGCGAAGAGCGCAAGCAGCAACGCGATGACGAGGGCGAGGCTCAGGTACCATTCCATGTCACTGGTCCACGGGCTGGGCCCCGCGTGACGCGCCGTCGGTTCGCATCTGACGGAGCGACTGCAAGGCCTTGACGCCGAACTGCGTCGCCAGCGCGACACTGCCGATGGGGATGGCGATGCTGAGCCACACCCGTGGGAAAACCGTCCCCCCCATGAGCATGCGTTCCGTCAGCAGGTCGGTCAGGCTTTCCTCCGCCCCGGTCAACGCCACCACCAGCATCACCCCGGCGGCCACGAGGTTGGTGGCAAGCCCCATGGCGTGTTGCACCCGGACGGGGAGGAGGCGCACGAGGGTGTCGATGCGGACGTGGGCGTTCTCCCGCAGCACCCAGGCGGCGGCGAAGAAGGTGATGAAGAGTAGGCTCACCTCGCCCAGGTCCACGACCCATGCATGTGACTGTCCCAGCAGTTTCCTTGAGGCGACCTCGAAACTGATGGCGAGCATGACGATGACGACGAGCGCGCCCGCGATGGCGCCGCCCGCTGTCACGACGCCTGTTCCAAGTCGGCGCAAGAGCCTGATCATGTCGAAACACCTCCGCCGATAGCCCCCTGACAAGGGAGAGGGCAGGGGGCCTTGCCGAGGCAGGCTGATAGTCGTGTGGGGGCGCGGGCCGGAGAAGGGGTTCCTCCTTGTCCGGCCCGCGCACGGTCGAGCGCGATTCTATTGAGTGAGCATTTTCTTCAGTCGCTTTCCGTTCTCCGGTGTCCGTTCGATGACGAACGCCCAGCAGACTTCGTCCAGCTTGTTCAGGAACTTCTTTGCCTCTTCGGGCGGCAGGTCGACGCGCTCCAGCTTCTGGAGCAGCAGCTTTTCGGCCTCCACGGCCCTTCCCTGCGCAAACTGGCGTGCCTTCTTCTCATACTCGCGCGCGGCATCCTGGACCATCTTCTGTAATTCGGGCGGCACTTTTTTCCAGGTGTCGGCGTTGACCAGAACATAGTCCCGCACCTCGAAGAACGAGGGGTAGATGAGATACTTGGAAACCTCGTAGAGGCGCTCGTTCGCAATGCTGCTGACCGGCGCCATGGCGAGGTCCACCAAGCCTTTCTGCAGCGTGATGTAGCGTTCCCCGCCCGGGACCCTGACGGGTGTGCCCCCGAGGCTCTTGACCCATGGATTGGTGAGCGAGATGCTGCGGACCTTGAGGCCGTTGAAGTCGGCGCGCTCCAGCTTCGTGTTCCCCAAAAGCATGAAAGGCTCACCCATCCACATCCAACCAAGGGAGTGGACATTGGCCTTCTTCAGCAAGACCTGCTTGATGAAATCCTCGACGCCGGTCTTTCTGAATATCTCGTCCTCTTCCCCCTGCACGAACAGGTCGACCATGGCCTCGGGTACCTGCCCCGAGAAATACGCGCCGGGAATGAAGGCCATGTCGATGACTCCCTTGCTCAAGGGAGACAAGGCTTCGAAAGGCGGGATCGCTTCCGGCCCGCCCACGAAGTTGATCTTGATCCCGCCCTTGGAGCGCTCGGCGATGGCGGCAAGAAATTCCAGGTAGGGGTTGTTGCTGTGATCGGTCTTGGGAAAGACCGTATACGCCTTTAAAACTACTGGTTCGGCCTGTGCGGGCGCTAGCTGTAGACCTGGAGCGAGGGTCAAGAACCAGAATGCGAGCATCGCAGTCGCATAGTGCTTGATCATGTGACTACCTCCCTTTGTTTTAGCCCAGCCAGTTCAGTGGCCGGCAGACCGGAAGATCTACCCAGCCGCGACAGCACACCTCCTTCTTTCTTTCACGGACCTATGGGCCTCCGCCGGCGGAGGAGGCAAGGCGACGCCTGACGGCTTCCCAAAGGTCCGCGATGGCCTCGGAGCCAGGTTGATCACCCGGCTGAAAACGCCCCGACAGTTCCTCCATGAGCAGTTGTTCCGCATCATGGTGCATCCACGAGGGCAGGCCACGAAAGCGCGCAACCAGTTCCGAAAGGTTCACGCGTACTCCCGTGTCGAAAAGCGCCCGCTCCAGACCGTGAGAGAACGCCGGCAGCGCGCCCCGCGCTCTTTTCTTGGCCGCCCGTGCTTCGTTGGTGCGGTCGACAACCACGGCGCCCTTTTCGATCACCACGCCGAAGTCGGCCTCGGCCGACTCCGTTGAAAGGGCGCCATCCTCCACATCCTTCAACACGAGTTCGGGGTCCCGTTCCAGGGGGTCGCCATAGGCGCCTCCGTATGATGATACGAACCGGAGCACATCCCCCTGCTGAAGCTCGACCACATCCCGGAGGACGTCATACGCTTGCTCACGTTCGGTCCCGGGGTTGAGCCACACTCGCGATTGCCCTCCAGGCTCGCCGCCCGATCGCCCCCAGGGTCGGAAGTTGACGCGGCTCCGGTTGCGCGCGACCACTTCGCAGTTCGGGCGCAGGACCTCGAACTCGAAAACGGTCCCCCGGCCCCCGCGGTGCCTGCCCGCCGAAATCCGTGCGTCGAGATCGTACTCCGTGACGAGAATGGGCAGGCCGACCTCCAGCGACTCCGTCGGTACGTTCTTGGACCACATGTGACCGGGGTCCACGCCGTCCACCCCATCCTTGCCGGCGCGAGCGCCGAACCCGCCGGGCAGGGGCTCCAGCAGAGTGACGGTGCCGTCAGAGTGGTCGTCCGGCGGCACCGCCAGGAACGTCAGCGTCGAATCGCCGCCCCCGGCCGGCGGCAGCTCCGGAAGCGCTTGCGACATGGCGCCCCCGACCATGTCCATGACGCGCGCCACCACGGCCATCCGTGTGCCGATGGCCGGAAAGCCTTCCGGATTGAGGAGCGTGCCCCGGGGAACGACCGCGCGGATCGAACGCAGGATACCGGCGTTCAAGGGGATGCTGGGATCCGCGGTACGCATGACGTTCACGATCCCGTACACGATGTCGCCGTGCGCCCTGCCACCGGTGGGCAGGTTGAAGGCGAAGGGGACCTGCGGATCGGTCCCCGTGAAGTCCATGCAGACATCGGACCCGTCGATGGTGATGGCAAGGGAGATCTTTACGGGACGCTCCGGCACGTGGGGCATCTCCAGATAATCCGTCATATGCCAGGTGCCGTTCGGAAGGTCGTCGATCATCGCGCGCGCCTTGTGTTCTCCGTAGGACAGCAGGTCGGAAATCCCCTGCTTGACGACTTCCGGGCCGTACTTCTCGAGGGTTTGCGCAACGCGCATCTCGCCGCAGTTGAGAGCCGCGGTGAGGGCCTTGAGGTCGCCCCAGTTCAGGTCGGGGGTCCTGGTGTTCGTCAGGAAGATATCCACCAGTTCCTGGTTGAGCCGCCCTTCACGATAGAGCTTGGTCGGCGGGAAGCGCACGCCCTCCTGAAAGATGTCGCGGTTCGAGCTGGTGACGCTGCCCGGCACTGTGCCGCCGATGTCCGACAGGTGGAGGAAGTCCCAGAGAAAGAACAGCAGCTCGCCTTTCCAGAAAAACGGCTTGATCAGATTGAGGTCGTTGTTGTGCGTCATCAACCCGTCGGTCGTGTGGGGGTCGTTGGCGAAGATGATGTCGCCGGGCTTGTAGTCCTCGATGTAGGCGATGGCGGCCTTGGGACTGCTGCCGAGCAATTGGGTCGCGGCCCAGTCCGGGAATGCGAACACCTCACCCTCGGCGGTGGTGAGACCGGCGACGTAGTCCTGCGTCTCCTTGATGAAAACCGAGAACGCAGTGCGGTGAATGGTGTACGCCATTTCGTTCGCAACCCCGCCCAGGCGGTTGGAAAGAATCTCCAGGAGAACAGGATCGGTCTTCATTTTCGCAGCTCTCCCACGAGGTTGCCGAAGCGGTCCACGTGACACGTGAACCCTTCCGGGATCAGCACGGTGGAGTCGTACTGCTCGACTACGGCGGGTCCGGGGATCTCCTGGTCGCGTTGAAGGCTCTTGCGTTCGAAGACCGCGGCAGACCTCCGTTGTCCCTGGACCAGGACGTCGCGCGTTTTCCGGACCCCGGCGGGGGCGCCCCCGAGATGCTGCCACACACGGGCCAGTTCCTCCGGCGTGGGTTTTCGGGTGCGCCCCACACCGGTCACGCGCGCGTTGATCACCTCGACCGTAGCGCGATCATCGGAGTGGCCGAAGATCCTGTTGTGATGCTGATGAAAAGCCTGTGCTACGTTGTCCACACGTCCATCCTGCAAGTCCTCACCCTCCAGCGGGACGGTGATCTCGTAGGACTGCCCCAGATACCGCATATCGGCGCTTCGGATGAGGGTGCTGTCCGTCTCCTGAACCTGTTGCTCGCGAAGCCAGCCCGCGGCCTGATCGTCCAGTTTGGGAAACGTCGCCCGGAGGACATCCAACGCGGCCGTCGAATTGTCTGGCGACAGTAACAGATGGACCGTCTGGATGAAGTCGGACTTGATATCGGTGGCCAGGCAACCAAGGGCGCAAAGGAGACCGGGTGTCGCCGGTACGATCACCCGCTTGATGCCCAGTTCCCTGGCTACCAGGAACCCGTGGGTGGCGCCGGCGCCGCCGTACACCATCAGGCTGAAGTCGGAGACATCAACGCCCTTCTTGGCGATCAGGCGGACGAGCTCGGCGTACATCTTGGCCGTTACCACCTCGATGATGCCGTCCGCGGCTTCCTCCGGGGAGCGGCCGATCTTTTCTCCGATGGATTGCAATGCGCCGAGCGCGCGATCACGGTGGATTCGGACCCGGCCGCCAAGAAACTGACCGGGATCGATCACACCCGCGCCGACGTAAGCATCGGTGAGCGTTGGTTCCCGTCCGCCGTGTCCATAACAGGCCGGTCCCGGCCTCGCCCCGGCGCTGCGAGGTCCCACCTTGAGAATCCCCGCCGCATCCACCGAGGCAATCGAGCCGCCGCCCGCTCCTATGGATGACACGTCCACCATGGGGATCATCACGGGGAAGTCGCCAATGGTGCTCTCGGTGGCGTAGGGCAACTCCCCGTCGACAATCGCCACGTCCGTGCTCGTGCCGCCGATGTCCAGCGCTATCAACCTTTCGAAGCCGGCTACCCGGCTCAGATACAAAGCGGCGGCCACGCCGGACGCCGGCCCGGACCCGAGAGTGAAGACCGGGCTCTCGGCTGCGGCCGCCACGTTCATCAGCCCGCCGTTGCCCCGGGCCACAAGGAAACCTCCGCCCAGGCCGAGGGACGTCATCTCCTGGTCGAGCGACAGGTAGTAGCGGCTGACCTTGGGGCCGATATAGGCATTGATGGTGGTCACCAGGGTGCGTTCGTATTCCCTGATTTCGGGCCAGATCTCCGACGAGATGCATGCCTGAAGTTCGGGAAAGGCTTTCCGGATCGCCTCCTTGACCAGCACTTCGTGGTCCGGGAAGCGGTACGAATGGTGAAAGCAGACGGCAAGCGCCTCGATTCCCTGTTGAACCAACTCCGCCACCGAAGCGATGGTCGCGTCGATGTCGACAGGCTTGCGGACCTGTCCGTCGGCCAGGCGCCTTTCGGAGACCGTACAAACCCGCTTGCGGGGTACCAGCGGCGCCGCCCTTTCCCCCTGGAGATCGGAGGTATCCGCCATGCCCAGCCGCCGGATGTTCAGAATGTCACCGAATCCCTCGGTCACCAGCAACCCGGTCCGTGCTCCGTTGCGCTCGATCAGGGTGTTGGTGCCGACGGTGCTCCCATGCCCCATGTACTCGATCTCCGGCGGCGATATGCCGTGATCCTCTTTGAGTTGTTGCAGACCGGTGATGACCGCCGTTGCAGGGTTGTCCGGAGTGGACGGGACCTTATTGACGACGATCTGACCCGTCGAGGTGTTCATCAGGACGAAGTCGGTGAACGTGCCACCGATGTCGACCCCGAGTCTCTTGAGTAACTAAGCCGCTGCCGGTGCGCCGTTGGGTACTTCTTCGTTGACGGCGGCCTGGACAAGCCGGTAGCCGAGAGTCCGGGCCTTCCGGTTCAGGTTGGCGAAGGTGCGATCGATGCGCCGCTTCTCATAGGC
>JAJDTQ010000135.1 GCA_022827045.1 Candidatus Binatia bacterium | reverse complement strand
TTGCTCACTGTCGCACCGAGCCACTGTTGTTGCCTCACGTCCGTCCAAACCGATCTCTGCGCCGCGTTCCAAGCAAGCCGCGCCATCGCTTCCCGTGCGTTTGCGGCTGCTTCCGCGAACGTCGACATGGCGCGTCCCGGCACCCGGACTTCTGCCGGGTGGCGTCTGCTGAATCGTTCGAGACGTTCGGCCGTAATGCGGGCCAAGGCCGCTAGCGGCGAGGATTTCGTCACAATCCACTCAGGAAGCAGGGATACGGGGCCTGTCGGTCCATCCAGACGCTCGCCCGGCAACACACGCGCCCTGTATACGACATAGGTGTCCCCTTGACGCCGCCACAAAGTGAACAGGCCCACATCGAGCAGCGGGTTGAAATACAGAGCCGCCGGAACGGAAGCCGTCAGTCGACCGAGCTTGATGATCGCATTCTCGAAGAACGGTCCCCACAGCGCGGGCAGGAATTCGCCAGGAACTGTCTTTGCCCCTGGCATTGTCGACAAGACGGACATCGCCGGCCTTTCTCCGGCAAGTCCAGCTGCGCGAAAGGCCAGGGTAGAGGCAGCGAAGAGACGCGCCGGGGATTCAGTTGCCGTACGGGCTGACACCATCTGCCCAAACGTCACGAAGGCAATGAGCAGTACGAAAAAGGCTGTCCTTGTCGTAATGCTGTCCCCCAATATGCTTCTCCAGAACAGCACGATACCTCGAAGGTCCGATAGTGCCACCGCCCGCAGGGCTAGTATCTTTCGTACGGCGAGCATCGTGATCTGTTTTTAGGGATAGTATTCCGTATTCGATTTGGCAGTGCGGTGGTTGTGTTGATCGCTGCCGGCCGAGGAGCGGTGCAACGGGGTCGCACTCGGTCAGCGCCTTGCGCCCCGCCGTCGAGGCTGCATATCCGCCCGCTCCCCACGCTATATGGGGCCAATGACAGTGGGCTGTCAAGAAGTGTCTGATCTGAAGGGAGGACATGGAAAGATGAAGTACCCCCGACAGTGAGACGCTGAAGCTGTTGAAGGATCGTTGCCGACACCGTGCCAGCTACCCAATCTCAACGACCACGCCTCGTGAGCCCGGCTGTGCAGGATGCGGAAGGTCGTGTTGCTATCGGGACAACCGCGAGCGTCGAGCCAGACGAACGGCCGATGCTTGGCCACGCGGGTCGGGACGATGAAGCGCCGCAAGCCGTCAAGCGCCTGCCACATGCCTTGTCGCGGCTCGACATGCCCCCACCAGTGGAGACGATACGACTCCCGTCGGTTCCGCTGCCGCATCGGCCAGACATGATCTTTCAGGTGCTGTAACAGCGCCTCATAGAGCGCGGTGTCCGCTTCCGACATCTCCCATCCGAAATCCACGATCCACTTGCCCGCCGGACGGCGGATCCAGTGCGCCAAGCCAACTGGTGCAAGTGCAGCCGGTGAAAGTCCGGCAGGAAGGACGCAGCGAGACTAGCTGGTGTACTAGCGGGTGACAGTCCCGCCGGCGCAATTCTCAGTTTGGCGCCGTAGTCATATACGGCAGGCGCATGGGGCGACCCTGCGACCTGGAAGCCCGGAAGTAAAAGTCCTTGGGGGACGGAGAGGTCATCGTGCCGCTCCTGTCTGATCACCCGGGGGCCAACAAAGAGTAGGGCCGTAGCGAGAGCGAACGGATTAAGCGTCGAAATTTCCTGCAGGAAGCTGATTTGCGGGATAGACGGAGCTGCCAAGGGCCTCCTTCCTGCCCGATGGCCAGTGTTGGTGCGGAAGAATTGAGGTGCACGCATCAGGGCTCCCGGCGTATTGATGTAGCGATGTAGCGGCAATACTCGAAAGTACAGCAGTGAAGTCCGGAGGGTTCTGTGGATCAGACAGGATTATCCGGAATGTCGAAGGCCGCGTTCTATAACCCATGATGAATCGGTCGGCCAAAGACGGGGCAAGGTCGAGCCGACAGTATGGCGGCGAAGGCGTTCTTACCCACCTGTCGCACCAAGGTGTTTGCGAGTGGCACGGCACGGAAGTTCTGGACGTGACCCCAAGGACGGCTCGTCGCGTGCCCGGGTGGCGTCGAAGTGACGGACCCTATAAGCGCGAGAGGCGAAGTGGGAAAGGATGCGCGGTGAGCAGTCGGACAACCGAATAGTACCACAAGCCCGGCGAGAGCCGGATGATCGCGAGCGGCGGCCGTGTGGGCCGGGGAAGTCGCTTGACGGCTGGACCGTGCGGCGGCTCTGGTTGCATTGTCACAAGCGCCGGCGCAACGCTCGCTGGAAACAGTTGCCGGAGCGCAAGCTGATTGACGAATACGGGCTTGTTCGCCTGATCTCACTGGTTCGGTCCTTGAACCTTCGGTAAGACACCTTCACCCGAACAACCCCCACTCTCTCATGGGGTTTTGCAAGTGGCTCTGGGGTATCGAGTCCAATGCTTCCCCTACCTAATTGTCCCAGCACTTCTCGGACTGGACCAGCCTAAAGCTAACTTGTTTGAAGAAGCCAGCCTGTCGTCGCACCCAATCGTTTCCGAGGTGACGTAATCGTTCAGCGTCCAGCATAGTCGGGCGCGAACTATCCGCGACGAGATTGATTTCTTCTTTTACAGCCTCCAAAAGACCGTCTGTTTCAGATTGTTGTATCCCGAACCGATCCTCCGCAACATTATTCACGGCCGCTTCAGCGAGTGACAGTGGAAGGACCTGCGATGACTTGATGCTATCGGCAACAGTCGACATCGTGTCGGGTGGGAACAAATCGTCGCCGTTATTGAACATACTGAGAAAATACTCCCCAACTGACCGGTCGTGCTTGAAACGCATACAGGAAACAATGGGATTCGTCTCGAAGTCTTGAGCAAGTAACGTCTCGATCACCCAGCCCCACTGTTCTGCGGGGCGGGGAAATGGCTGAAGGCCGATGGACACAACCGAGTCCGATATACGGGGCAATTGGTGATAATCCACACGGTAAATTATACCTTCACCGCCCTCCTTCGGATGCCAAATCCCATCGACTCTCTTGCAGGTTGCAAAAAAGCACGCGACTGCAAATGATTGCGTTAGATCCATGTACCCAGTAGCAAGTTCATAGTGCTGAGCAAGTGCTATTTTGTCGACAAAGATGTTTTCTCTTTTGGCCCACAGCATAGCTGGGTGGCTATCAAGCTCCTCACAGAACCACCACGATTTGGTTAGGTCAATTATGTATTTTGCTTGGTCGGGTACCGAGAGCTGAGAGAGAAAAAGCGGCGTAGTGCGATAGTTGGGAAATTGAAGGCCACGAGAAATTGAAGAATACGACGGTGAGAACTGTGTATGTTGCCCTCGAAACAGTATGGGCGGTGGTTCGGAGGGACACAGTTTTATTTTGTCGGCGACCTGGACCATTTCCCATCGAATCTGAGCACTCGGCAATTGAGGCGGCAACTCCTTGGACATGCTGATTAGTTCTTTAGCACTGTTCGTCATAGTCGTTCACTCCTTCCACTTATCGTAAGGGGTTGAAAATCCGCAGCCCTCTGAAATCCCTTTCGTTGTTCGTCATCACGACGCAGTCCTTTGCTTCCGCCACGGCGGCGACGATCATGTCGAGAGCGCTGCGCGGTTGGCCCGGGGCTTTACCCTCCGCCATCAGGCATACCCAGATCAAGCTGGCTCTGTCGTCGAACGACAGTATTTCCCCGGCAAGAACGCCTGTGGCCCCTGTTCGCCTGTGAACCAGGCATCAAGTCCGTCCGTCTTCTTTCCGCTGGGCAGTTTCGGAATGCCACGCCGAATTTCAGCGATGGTCAACGAGACGACAAGTAGGTCTTCGTCAAGCTGCGCTGCCATACAGTCGAACAGACACGCGGATGGCGGCGACTTGACGGCATTGCTGATGATGTTGGTGTCTATGACAAACACCCAAGCGTCTCAGGAGATGTCCGGAGGCGTGCGCATCGGGCCACGCTGAGGAAGTTCGAGCTCGACGCCGCCAAAGGGCGCGAAGCACTCGCGGGTGAACCTCGCCAGATTCCGCGGACTGGACCGGCGGCCGTTCACCGCCTCACGCAGGATGACGCGCGCCTCTTCCTCCATGGAACGGTGGTGCTCGGCCGCGCGCACGCGCAGACGCGTCTTCACCTCGTCGTCAAGGTTGCGGATCGTGATGCTGGCCATGGTGAGCGTCCATTCGTCTCCATTTACGCGAGGACTGCGATGCAATCAAGATGCCGTGCAGGTGCTCGACTTTCGCGCGGGACTGTGAGACCGCGCCTGCCTCCGATACCAGCCGCTCGAACGCCGATGTTCGGGCTGCCATCCAAGGCGGTGCCACCCTCCCCTGGGAAACGCGGCGGCGGGGTCTTGGGCGGCCTTGGGCGACGGTGAGTGACCCTGGACGATCCGCTCAGCGCCGCTCGCGGGGCAATATGGCCAAGGCTTGCTCCATGATCTGTGTGACCGCTTCCTGGTGCCCCGTGTGCCACCGGGAAGGCTCCGACATGGTTTCGTCGAACAATCGCGTCAACGAGTGCCGAAGCGCCGTCAGCTTGCCCGTGGACAACGCGTTGGGGTCATCGGGCCGGAACATGACGCCCAACTCATCGTAGTTGTTCCGAGCCTCGGACAGGCTATAACCGGACTTCTCCCATTCTTCGTCGGACGGTTCATCCGGCACCAGCTCTGGATCGTCCGGTTCCGGAAAATCCCACGCGTTGCGATGGCGCCAGACACCCTCGGCACGGAAGACGCAGGGTTCGCCGTCATTTTCGATTCCGTTCCCGAAATCCGGATACCCGCACACGACGCATTCCCTGGCGCTGAACCAGCTCCCGCTGCCCGGACCGAAATTGGGGTATCCGCAGCACCCGCAGACCGGCTCGCCGGAAATGTCCGCATGCAGCCACCACCACGCCCATCGCCGTCCCCACGGCGAACGCAGGTCGACAGGATCCCTGGCTGACTTCCAGATCACCGGCCCTTCGCCGTCGTTGGACTCGAAGATGCGAACGACGCGGTAAACGGAGAACACCGACAACACGTCGTCTTCGACGGCGAGAACTACACCTTGACCGAAGCCGTGCCTTTCTATCCATGTTCCCGGTGGAAACCTTTCCGACACGGGACGGATGTCCGCCGGACCAGGATCGCTGACCTTTTCGAGGCGCGACAGACCTTGGGGAACCCTGGTCGCCACACGACCCCGATAGTCGATGTCCATCGTCGAATTACGGACTGCCAGAATCCGGCCGTACCCCGAATAGGGATTGCGGATCCAGTCTCCCTCCGAGAAGATGTCCTTGAGCGATGGAATCCGCTTGCGTTTTCGGACCGGTCTCCACTTCGTGATGTGTGGCGCGAAATTCTCATCGATCTCGTCCCCGTAGGACAGTTTCATGATGTGCGGCGGGTCGCGCATCATCTCCAGGAGCAGGGCCGGCCGGTAGCGGCCCGTATCGATCCAGCTTCCCGGCTTCACGCGAGGTCTTCGGGGCGTTCGGCAGACTCGTAGATGCGCTGGAAACCGGCGCCGGTTGCGAGGCGGGCTGGACGCAGCCTCAAGCAAGGCATTTACCGAAGCCTGCAAGCCGCTCACCATCTCCTCGGGTGAAGAGTACCCTCCTCCACCGTCACGGTTTCGACGCAATGCCGGGGCTGTGAGTTGCACGAGATGTTCAGGGGCCTTGGCGACGAAAGCCGAGAGCCAGGTGCCGTTGTCGGTCCTTGCGTCCTTGCACCGCAGATGCGTTCGGCACCATGCCCGGACCGCGTGCGTAAACGCCGCGTCCAGGTCGTTCCTACCTGGGCGCTTGAATTCCTCGCCCCGGTCCAGGGCTTTCCTTGCGCGGGAGAGCTTCTCCCGCGCCTCGGCGACTTCCCCCCTTGTCTGGTCGCGAGCCGTCATTGGCCTAGTGGTGCCGAAGACTTTCCATTTGAACTTGAACCGGACGGACTCCGGCTTGCCGCTTTCTCCATCATCATCCGCAGGCAGGACGATCTCGAACTCGCGACTGCCCTCCTGCCATCTCGGCGGTCTGTTCTCTTTCCCCATTTTCCCAGCCCTCGGAATTCCGAGTATTGCAGTCCATGGTCCCGTTGTCGAGGACTGAACCGGTTCGATCAACATCCGGGCAGCCTTTGACTCAACAACCGCGACTGTGGGTTGGGCCGGAACCCACCCACACCCTTTCAGCACGCCGGGAAGACGGAGCAGATCAAGGAGCGACTTCACGACCCGAAGGACGGTACGTCATGACACAACGAATTGTTCAGATGGCGATGCGGGATTTGCGGACACTGCTGACCGGATGCTGCGCGGCGATGACGCGGACGTGTATGGCCATTCGCCGTGTGACAGCGTGTCCGCGGGCACGAACCCGATCACAGCCGGCGGCGGCGCGTGGGAAGCGCACTGGCCAGAATGGACAAACCGGCGAGCGCATCGAGGGCGACGCGGTGATCGCCGTCGACGATTTCGGCCGCCCCGATGTCGATGTCGCGCTCACCGAGACATCGAGGATGCCCGTGGCCGCGCCAGGGCCGATCTCCAGTGGGAAGACTTCCCGTTGGTGCAAGGGTCGTTTGATTCGAGGCTCGGGCACGACCGGCTCGATTGAAGGCCGGTTCCATGGAGGCGATCACCGAGAAGCGGCTTCCGCCAACCAGGCGCCGCTGCGTTCCAACGACGCCCGTGTCGTCCCCGAAGACATCCTGCGTCTCGACTCCGACGAGAGGGTGCCGGGCATGCTGTCCCGACATGGCCGCACCACTCTGTTCACGGGCGACTTCTGGAATGCACGGCACATCTCCACCACCTCGGACAGCAACGGTCGAGTGAGTGTCGTAGCGCGTGTCGCCCCTCGTGGCGTCGTCTTGTTCACTCCCGTTTCCTTGACGCCAGCCAGGAAGCCGCACGCACGGTCCGGGAAGTGTTCCTGCAAGTGCACAGCCGGGTTTCCAGGACGGGTCGCGTTTCCTCGCCCGAACAAGCAGGACAGGGCCCTCTCCGGGCTTGAGCCGCGGCACGGTGGGCAATGATCTTTTTGAGGTTGTGGGCGGTGCAGCCCTGGCGCCCGATACGGTCGCCGACCCATGCGCTCCCGAGGTCGGCGCCAACATGGAGATCCGATACCTTCGCCCGGTTCACCGCCCGCGCGCGGCCGCCGGCTATGGTCCGGCCCGAGTTGTTGTAAGTTGATTGTAGTTCCTTGGTAATACGCGTAATACGGAGAAACTGGCGAAAAAACAGCGATGTATGAGACTGGGCATACGCCGCGATGCTCCGGAGAATCGCCTCGATTCCCCAGAACCGTCCCCGGATCCCCAGGGAATCTTTGCCGTCAGACCTGCGCTTTCACTGCCCCGGCTGCTTCCTTGCAATTGACGCCCGGAAACCGTCCGTGATCCGCTGCTTCGGCCCCGTATGCTCCGACCTCCCTCCCCCGCTCAAGCGCCGCTCGGGCTAACCCATTGATATCCAGCGTCTTTTCGTCCCCAGTCGCCGATTTCTCGCCATGTGGCTCCGTCTCTACGGCGGAGCCGGTATTCCTTCACACCCGACACAGCCCGCTGTATGACGTGCCTTGTCTGCGCCCGGGTGCGCAGTTCGAGCCCCCCGCCCCCCCTCGCGCCATGGAAAAGGCGTATGCTCTTTGTAAGATGGGCGTGGTACGGGCGTGTTACGGTCCGAACACATGCCCGCGATTTCAGGGACTTGGCGGACTCCAAGGTGCGACGCAAAAAGCGACGCACGCCGTTCACCTGGAGAAATCCCGCAGCTTGTTTCCTACGGCCGGTCCGGGCGCTCGCGCCCGCCGGCTGATCGGAATTTGCTTTTCCATGACAGCCACGGCGCGTCAAGGCTGCACGGAAGAGGCGCGGTCGCAGGCTTGCATGCTCAAGGCCATGAACCCCGCCGCGTCAGCGCCCTCGCGCGCTGGAGTACGGAGCATCCGGACCGATGCTCTTGAGTAACTAAGCCGCTGCCGGTGCGCCGTTGGGTACTTCTTCGTTGACGGCGGCCTGGACAAGCCGGTAGCCGAGAGTCCGGGCCTTCCGGTTCAGGTTGGCGAAGGTGCGATCGATGCGCCGCTTCTCATAGG
>JAJDTQ010000005.1 GCA_022827045.1 Candidatus Binatia bacterium | reverse complement strand
CCCTCCCACTCTCCAGTCGCTGACACTCCTCCTCACCCCGGGTGTTGAGCGCAACTCCCGGGCACCTCCTTCTGCCAGTCAGACCCGTCCTCCGGCTACTCTCGCTATCCGGGCTAAAATCCAGCGTGAAATCACCCTGGGATACCAGGTTCGCGTGCTTGAAAGATTATAGCGGATGCGCTATATGCCGAAGATGGATTGGACGGTCGAAACCGTGTCGGCCGTCGACGCCGAAATCGCAGCCTTGCCAGTGGCGTTGCGCGCCCGGTTGCTTCGGCTGCTGGAGACGGTGGAGAGTGTCGGGCTGGAGGCTCTGCGCGCACCGCATGTCAGGCATCTCGACGGGAAAGCTCCGGGAGCTTCGGGTGCGGGCAGACGGTGGTATCGCTCGGGGGATCTACGTGACGGCGGTGGGCAGGCGGGTGGTGGTACTGCACGTCTTCGCGAAGAAGTCGCGCAAGACGCCGCGCCGTGCGCTGGCGACCGCCAGGGAGCGGATGAGGCAGGTGACGACATGACGAAGCTGAAGGATCTGAAGGCGCGCTTCATGGAGGATGCCGAGTTCCGCGAGGAATATGCGCGCGCCGACGAGGAGTATGCGCTCATCGAGGCGCTGATCCGCGCCCGCACGGCGGCGAAACTGACGCAGGCGGAGTTTGCCCGACGGCTCGGCACGACCCAGTCCGCAGTGGCGCGGCTGGAGGGCGGGCGGGTGTCGCCGTCCTTCGCCACGTTGCGCCGCTATGCCGAAGCAACCGGCACGCGGCTGACCGTGGGCCTTGTCCCGGCGGACGGCTGAGGCGGTTCGGGGCTTCGCTTCAAGAAGATGTACCGCCAAGCGCATCGATCAGTTCCGTGAGCTGGACTGTGATCCGCCGGATGATTTTCTTCTCGCCCTGGATGAGCACGCCCAGCGATCCGCGTTCATTACCGAGGTCCCGAGGAGCATGTACGGAGGAGCCGAGCGGCGTCGGCGCCTCATCGAGCCGCTGTTCCACCTCGAGAGCCATCGGTATCGGACGGTGCAGGCGGCCGACTGGATTGCACCGGGCTGGTAGGGCGTCTTGGGACGTCGAGGACGACCGCACCATCCTCCCCGTCAACTTCCCGGCACGCCCGGCGCCCGACTCGGCAACCCGGCCGCTTCTCTTGCACGCGGCCCGAATCAACGGATGCCTCCGGCCGTCCCGTCCCTCGCGTGATCGAGCGCGGAGAGACTGCCCGCGCCATGGCGGAGGCGGCCCGTCATCCGGCGCCGGCATGACCGCACGGCCCCGGTGATGGGGCGGGGTGGACCGGGCCGCGCGGGCTGAAGCTGTTGCCTTCGCCGACGCATGGCAGAATCCGAGGGCAAGGTCGAATCACGCGGGAGTGTCTCCATGGTTGCCGACTTCCCGGCGAATCCGTTCCGACCGGGACCGGGTCAGGCCCCGCCGGTGCTGGCCGGCCGGGAGAATGTGCAGAGGACACTGCTGAAGGCCGTTCGCGAGAGCCGCGAACAAGGCGTCGGCGGAAGTTTGATCGTCCTGGTCGGGCCGAGGGGGAACGGCAAGACGGTGCTGATGGGATGGCTGCTGGACCGGATCGGGGACCGCATGGACGCGGCGTGGCTGTCGTCGGACGACACTGGATCGAAGGAGGAGCTGGCGGGAAGCCTGAGCTCGCGTGGCGTCGTCGAGCGGGTGAGGACGCTGTCGGGCAAGGGCGGCATCCCGGGGGTGGCGGCGGGCGGTGCAGCACAGCAGGACCGCATGCCGGTCACCGTGGAGAGCGCTCTGGCCGAACGGGTGACCCGCGACGGCCTGCTGGTGATGGTGGACGAGGCGCATGTGATCGAGGCCGAAGCCGGACGGACGCTGCTGGCGGCATGGCAGAAGGTGGCCCGGAACGCGCCCGTCATCCTCATGCTGGCGGGCACGCCCGGCCTGGAAGTACGTTTGCGCGGCATCGGGGCGACATTCGGTGGTCGCAAGCATCGAATCACGCTGGACGGTCTGGAGCCGGAGGCGGCGGTGCAGGCCATCCGCAGCCCGCTGAACCATGCGGGACTCGAGATACCCGGCGAGATTGCCGAGCGCGCCGCGGCGGACAGCCGGAGCCATCCCTACTTTGTCCAGCTTTGGGGGTATCACCTCTTCGACGGAGCCAGGGTGCGGAGCCGGCGGGCGATCGATGCGGAGGTGGAAGGCGCCGCGGCCGAGGCGGTCGCCGCGGTTCGCGACGACTACCACTTCAAGCGCTGGCTGGAGATGGAGCGCACCCCGATCAGATGGCCGGCGGTGGAAGTCGCACGCCGGTTCCGGAAGGAGGGAGAGCATGTCTCCCGTGACGGTGTGCGGGCGGCCATCGAGACCGGTCTCGGCAGGCATGGCCACGAGGCGAGCGAGGCGAAGGTGGACGGTATCCTGGACCTGTTCGTGGAGCTCGGCTACGTCTGGGAGCGGAGCGGTCGATCGCCCGGCATGCAGGCCGGCATCCCCAGCCTGATGGGCTATGTCGAAGCCCGCGGAGTGCAGATGGAGAACGATTCGGGCGGCAGACCCCGCCGCCCCGGCTGACTCGCGAACTCCGATATCGACCGGGAATCGTATTGGACACGACGGCAGCGACGAGTCGGCCTTGTCCAATGAGGCACGAGCCTGAAGAGAGAAGGAAGCGGACAAGGGCGCGGTGAAGGCGTGCCTCGGGAAGGTGACGGGGCTGTCTCGGCCGCAGCCTTTCCGGCGGATGGCGCAGCACCACGACACCGATCGCATCCGCGACCGTCGTACCGGACGACACGCTCGGTGTCGGACCTGCGAGTGAACGGTGCCGGCGGTGCGCGAGCGTCGCGGCGAGGGTCCGGACCGCGGGACGCGGGTCGGCGCATGGCGCGGCGAGGGATCGTATGCGCTGTTCGGCGGTGGGATTCTTCCGGGCGTGGGCGTCGACGACCGGGAGGTCGCCTTCGGGCGTCGGCTACTGGAACTGGAACACCCGCCAAGTGAGCGCGACGACGAACGCCAGGGTGAAGCCGACCATCCACTCGAGCAAGAGGAGGCTCGCCTTGATCTCGGCGATGTCGGTGTCGTAACGGGCGACGGACTTCGCCGCCTCCCGGGCCTTGGTCTCGTCGGCGCCGGCATTGATGAGCGCGTCGCAGACTTTGCGGATCAGCATGCTCATGGGGTCTCGATCAGTAGTGCCAAAGTACGCCAGCACGATACATCACGCCAAGGGAAGTGACCAAGCGCCGGATCGTCTCAGGGGTTCCAGGACCCCAGTTCGTCAGCGTTCGTGTTGTTGCCGAGGCCTTGGGCGGTCCGGGAATGAGCCACTATGCGGGAACAGGCTTTCGCCTGCCGCATTGGAGTCGACGTGTGAGATACTCGTTCCGAACGGTATAGGAGACGTTGGAATGCCAGATGTCAGGTACGAGGGCGAGGCGGACATAGTCCGTGGAGGAAGGGGTCACATCAGGCCGCAGGGCCAAGGGACGATGACGTATCTGGATGGAGAATGGGCTGGCTACCGCTACGAGGGCAGCTTTGACGGCAATGACCATGGCCTCCCTCATGGTCAGGGGAGGTTTTACCGCCCCGACGACACACTCGAGTACGAAGGGGAGTTTCAGCGGGACTATTATCACGGTCGTGGGAAGTCGTACTTTGACGACGGAACCACCATCCAGTACGAGGGCGATTGGCAGGAAAGCCAATATCACGGTCAGGGGACGCTGTATCACCCTGACGGCACCACTCTACGTCATGGGTGGTGGGTCAATGGCGAGCCGAGCGATAACCGCCCGACGTAGAGTGCCCTGTTTCGCGATTCGCGCGGGTGAACGGTCAAGCAGGTCGCGCTGTTTCGGGCTCGACGTGGATCAGGATTCCGCGCTTACCGCGACTGCCGGGAGAGAATGATGCCGAAACCAAAGTTGCGATTTCTGGAGAATGGCGAAATTTCGCTGAACAGCCAAGTGATCGGAAACCATTATTCGAGGGACTACGGGGAGCGCGGCTGGATGCACATTGCGCACCTTTCGGACGGGCGCAAGATTGGCCCGTACTCTACTCTGGATCGGCTGCGACACCATGTCGCCGACAGACTGAGTCGCCAAGGCCTTCACTGGGCATGAGGGTATGATGAGGAGGGGAACCCCACCACACTAACGAGGATGACCAGAAGTTCCATTGCCGCGTTACTCAGACTCGTTTGTTGAGACCGTACGTGAATTCTGTAACGTCGTCACCCACCAGTGTCGATGTGGGTGCACGTCAGATTTTTGGGATTGTGAAAAGTAGGCTGGGATATGGCAGGATTCTGTCTGCATACAATACAGGCAGGCAGGAGAGAACGTCATGCCCACCCCCGATGAGCACCAAGCGTTGAGCCGGCGCCGAGACGA
>JAJDTQ010000221.1 GCA_022827045.1 Candidatus Binatia bacterium | reverse complement strand
CGGCGTGCAGGAGCGCGTCCGGCTGCTGCGTCCCGCCGGGCGGGATACCATGGCGAAGGCTGAACTCGACGCCTCGAACTGGCGGAAGGCCGCCGAAGGCAACTGGAGGACGCTCTGGGAGGACGAGATCGCCGGCCTGCCGTCGCACAAGGAATCGCGGTTCTGGCTCGCAGCCGGGCTGCTGTTGCCGGTCTGGGACCGTCTTCCGGCCGAGAACATGCGGGTGCGGCGTCTCAGGACGGACGACGGTGAATCGCTGATCGGCCGCGTTCTCGATTTCGAGCAGGTCCGCGCCGTGCGTTCCGCCTTCGGGCTCGGAGGGGGTCCCGCCATGACCGGCGCCGAAGCCTTCGAGGCGGTCATGGGACGCGGCGCGGCGCTCGCCCTCGCCAACGGCTGGCGGCTCGCCAGGCGCCGCATCATGGGCGCCGACCGGGTGGAGATCGAGGGACCGGTCGATACCGACACCGCGGTCCTCAAGCGCATGGGCTGCACGGTGGAGATCGTCTCATGGCGGACGCGAATCTTCGCCCCGGGCCCCGATCTCCTCGAACGCGTCATCCAACGCTGGCCCCTCGCAGTCTGAGCCCGTCGCGCCATCCGTATGGCCGGTCCGCCGTCCGCACCCCGGGGCCGGCCGCCGTCCACGCCTGCTGCCGGGCAGCCGGGGTCCGTACCGCCGCCGGGGGCCGCCCGGCGTTCCGCACACTGAGAGGGAGCATTCATGACTGCACAGACCTTGCCGGACGAACCGAACTACGCGTTCTGTCCAAGCTACGAGCTCGGCGACGAGCCCCAACAGATCCGCATCGTCTTCGAGGGCATGCCGGGCTACGTGCCCACTGCGCTTGTCGCGTTGGACATCGACGCGGCCGAGCGGTTGTGCGACCGCCTGAACGCCAGACTCGGGCACTCGCGGGAAGACTGGACCGCGCTCGCCGCCCGCTCCATGCGTATCGGGGGCACGGACACCGGCGACGTCTCCCGGCACTGAACCGGATACGGCTCGCGTTGCCGCGCGCCCGGCCGACCACCGCATTCAGGACCGCCTTCGCCGCCGCCCCGGCCGGCTGTTACGGCAGCGCCGCGCGAACCACCGTTCCGGCCGCCATGACCGTGAGGGCCGGAGGCGCGGCTCACCGCCGGGTGCCGTTCTCCGGCGCCCGAGGGCAATCCCGGGGCCGGATCCTTTCCCTGGAGCCGGAGAACAGCGTTCGCGGGGCGAACGCCCGGGAGGAGAGGGAGAGGTGGTCTCCCTCTCGCAAGCCGGGCACGGCAAGCAGCAAAGGAGGCACGGCCATGTTCGGAACCAGTTACGACCTTGAGGACACCCTCACCGGCAGCGATCTGCTCGCAGAGATCGGGCTCAACCCCGGCGCCGTCCGGGACGTCATCGACGACGACCGCGACAGGCGCTGTCCCGACCCCCGGAACGCGCCCGGTGGAGATCCTCTCACCGTCACCGCTGCGCTGAGCGCCGGAACGGAGTGAGAGGAGATCCTGAGAGAAGTGAACGTAGGGGGGCGGGGAGGGAGGACCCCGGGCCTCCAACGTTCACAGGCCATCGTCATTAACCAGGCAAGGAAGGAGAACCATCATGAGTTTCGGACTGAATCGCGCAGAACTGATCGGCCGCCTCGGCGCCGACGTCATCGTCAATCACCTCTCCAGCGGAGGCCGCGTTGCCAACATGAGCATCGCCACCGACGAGTCCTACATCAGCCGGACCGGCGAGAAGGTGGACAAGACCGAATGGCACCGAGTGGTGACCTTCCAGGACGGCCTCGTCGACATGCTCCAGAAGCACGCCCGCAAGGGCCGGCTGGTCTACATCGACGGCAAGTTGCAGACCCGGCGCTGGTCGAAGCCCGGCGAGGACAGCGACCGCTACTCGACCGAGATCCTGCTGGTTCCCGGCGGAAAGGTCCGCTTCCTCGATCGCCCCAACGGCAACGGCGTGCAGGCTGCGCCGGACCCGTCCATGGAGGCCGGCGACGCCGCGATGCAGGACAACAACACCGGGTCGCAGGCTGCGGACGACGACATTCCGTTTTGAGTGGGCCCGTCCCACTTCCTCTCCTCCCAACACTGGGCCGGCGCCTTGCGCGTCGGCCCATTTTTTGTGGAGTCCGTCCCGAGCAAGCACCTCACCGGGCTTCGCGGCTCGCTTCGCTCGGCCCGCTCGCCCTCCGGCCCTGGAGAAGTGTCCCGTCCCATGAAGGAGTGCCCCCATGTACAACCATCCCTCGCCAGCAGCCGCCGTCGCTGCCGCGCTTGGCGCGCGCGCCGAAGACGTTTGCCGCCGCTACCTCCCCCATGGCCGCCGCCAGGGGCGCTACTGGATCGCGGGCGACATGGACGGCGCCCGCGGCCGATCCCTCTTCGTCCGCCTCCAGGGTCCCGGCACGCCCGGGAAGTGGACCGATGCCGCCGAAGGCAGCCACGGCGACCTCCTCGACCTCATCCGCCATCGCATTAATGCGCCGACGCTCCGCGCGGCGCTTGCCGAAGCCCGCGCCTTCCTCGCCCTGCCGGCTTCGCCGGCCGCGGGCGATGCAGGCGCCTACGACGCCACCGAAGCGGCACGCCGCTTATGGCGGCGATGCCGCCCGGTGGACGGCACCCACGCGGAAGCCTACCTCCGGGCCCGCAGCCTCGCCCGCTGCCGGTTCCCGGCGCTCCGCTTCCACCCCGAGCTCCGCTACCGCGAAAGCTCCGCGCTCCTCCGCCTGCCCGCGCTTGTCGCCGCCGTCACCGGCGACGACGGCGCCGTCCATGGCGTGCACCGCACATGGCTCGATCCGTGTAGACCCGCCAAGGCCGACATCCCCTCGCCAAGAAAGGCCCTCGGCCGCGTCTACGGCTTCGCCGTGCGTTTCGGTCTGCCCGCCAACTCCGTCGCTCCGCTCCTCGTCGGCGAGGGCATCGAGACCGTGCTGTCTCTGGTCACCGCCGTGCCGGACATCACCGCGGCCGCAGCCCTCTCCGCCGGCAGTCTCGGCGCCTTCCCGCCTCCGCCCGGCTGCCGCCGCCTCGTCATCGCCCGCGACAACGATCCGGAAGGCGAACGGGCCGCCCAACGCCTCGCCCGGCGCTGCGCCCGGGCGGGCATTGCGGCCACGGTCATCGTCCCCGACGGAGGCGACTTCAACGACGATCTGGTCGCCCTTGGCGCCGATGTCCTCGCTGCAAGGTTCGGTCCGCTCTTCCGATTCCCGGGAGTAGGAGAGAGGGAGCCTGAGTGGGCAAAGCCTTGATGGAAGGAGAGGGAGAATGGACCGCATCACCTTCAAGAGGATCACCCCGCACGAATCCCGCATCCATGACGCCGACGGCGACCACGTCGGCGATGTCTACCGCCACGATGATATCCTCGTGCCTGGCCGGGTGTTCTGGGTTGTGCACTTGCATGAAGATCCCAGAGGCCCCCGGCGCGTCCACGAGCGCCACCGCGTCCGCGACGTCGCCGAGCGCCTCGTGGACTCGCACCCCCTCTGGTCGTGATCAACAGCGAGGGGGCCTCCACGTCCGCGAAGGAAAGTTTGAGCTTCGAAGGGGACGGTGCTGTTCCGTACAAGTCCTCTCCTACGTGATCTCCCATCTTGTCACACGTGCTCCCTGCGCCAACCCCTGAAGGGGTCCTTCTCTCCGCTTCGCTCCGTTGCGGCCGGGGCAGGCAATGAACGGCCCCACGGCCCACCCGAGACGCCCAAGCGCACCAAACGAGTTGTGGTCGGGTGGGCCGTGGGGCCGTTCATTGCCTGCCCCGGTGGCTCCGTTGCGCGCGCGTGAAAAGACGGGACATCACTTCGGAGCGGACACGCTCCAGGCACGGGCCTCGGTGGGTCCTTAACGAGAGAAGGAGAAAGTCATGAACAGCATCATAGAGAACATCGCGGACCAGGGTCAGTCCATCATGGAGGCGTTCTGCGAGAGTGCGCAGCTCTTCGGCGCTACGCCAGAGCCCGACGAGTTCGATTCCAGGGATGTATGGGACGAGGACGACGCGCTCGACGCAGTGCACGCTGCCTTCGAGATCCTCGCAGGCGGCATCGGCCCCGACGGCACTCAGCTCGCGGACGAACGCGAGAGCTTGCTGTGGGGGTTCGTCAACTTGCTCGACGCCCAGACTCAACGGCTGGACCGGGCTGCCGACCGCCTCATCCCGGACATCCGCGACCTTCAGCACGAGCAGGACGGCTCCGAGATCAAGTCCCGAGAGCTCGAACTCATCACCGACCGGGTGCAGAACCTCTCAGCTCGCCGCGACGCCTTCGAGCGGATGCGCGACGCTGCTGCCGAGGACTACCTGGCAGCGACCGGACAAACCTGGCGGCCCCGCAGCGGATCGCACACCAGCCAGACCGGCAAGCTCACCTCCGCCGCCATCGACGCCCGTGATTTCGTCCGCGCTCGCAAGGACCGCAAGACCCAGGCGCACCTGCCCGAAGGTACCCTCGTCGCGGTAACCGGCGGCAAGGACGTCACGGACCCTGCCGCGGTCTTCAACAGGCTCGACAAGGTCCGTGCGAAGTATGCGGATATGGTCCTCGTGCACGGCGGCGGACCCGGCGTCGAGCGCATCGCGGCAAGCTGGGCCGAGAAGCGCGGCGTCCATCAGGTCGTGTGCAAGCCCGACTGGGACCGCCACGGACGGGCGGCTCCGTTCCGCCGCAACGACGATCTCCTCAACCTCCTGCCCAAGGGCGTCATCGCCTTCCCCGGCTCCGGCATCACCGACAACCTCGTCGACAAGGCAAGGCAGCTGGGGATACCGGTCGACAAGATCGCCGCCTGATCCGCACACACCGCGGGGTCGCGTCACTCGGTGGCGCGGCCCCTTCCTCGCATCATCTCCTGCGCCGTCGCTCCACACCGGGTCTTCACGTCCATCGTTGCCACGCCTTTCATCTCCACCAACGACCCCGACCATGACAACGTCCCGTGTTGTGCTCGGTCTCGGCAGGGCCCCTCCCCACGGCCCACGTCGCCGAGTACCCGCTTCGCGCCTACCCTATGCCACTCGGCGACGTGGGCCTCCCCGCCCCTTCGGTCCAGTCCGTCCTTCCGCCTGCGCTTCCTGATGCGGCTCCGCCCGTCACCGGTCTTCGCATCGCCATCGCTGAAGGTGACGGCCTTCATGTTCACGATGCCGCCCACCATGACCATGCCCAGCGTGGCCGCCGCGCCTCACCGCGTGACACGGCTCCTCGCCTTCGGCGACTTCGCCCCGCTCGCGCCGTCCGCATCGCTGGCGCGGGCTTCGCCCATCACTATCTCCCGCATCACCATCATCTCCGGTGACTTCGTTCATGTCCACCACGCCGCCCGCCGTGACGGCGACCCCCGCCACGCGGATTCACTTCGAACTGCTCAAGCGCCTGGCTCGGCTCGCTGCCTTCGGCAGCATCGCCCCGCCCATCCCGTCCGCCTCGCTGCGCTCGTCATCCGCGCCGCCCGGTGCGGGCTTCGCCCGTCACCGGCTTCCGCATCACGTCCTCCTCCGGTGTCCTCGTCACTGAAGGCGACGTTGACAGCGTGCTCCGCATTTCTGCCGTCACCGCCTTCAACGTTCCCCGCCGTGTGCTGCGGGCCACGCCCATCGCCACGGCGCCGTTCAACATCTCGGTCATCTCCATGTCCGTGCAGCCGCTCGACCTCTCAGCCGATTCACTTCGAACCGGCCAGGTGCTGCCTCGGCTCGTCGCCTCCGGCGACATCGCACCACTCGATGCCGTCGGCCTTGCTGTCCTCGTCCTCGTCACCGGCTTCCGCACCACGCCCTGCACTTGTGTCCGGCCCAGTGCATGCGCCTCCGTCAGTGTGTTCGACGCGACCGCCTTCACTTCCTCCCGCACTCTCCGCCACTCAATCGCCGTGCCGGCTCCCCGCCGCTGGATCCTCCGGCGACCATTCCCCTTCGCTTGTGCCCATGGTTTCTTCGTTCCCCACCGCCTGCGCGGGCTCTGGTTTTCACACCCGACGCAGCTAGCTGCGGTGGTATGCCAGTGTACGCTTGACCCACATTCCCGTGCGTTCTCGGCGACATGCGTGCCCAAGCGCATGCCGGATCGAGTGTGTTCTCTCCGTGTTACACGGATTTGTCCTACCGGCGCGCAGCCCTGTCGGCGCATGCCGGGTAGAGATACCAGATTGGTTGCTCCCGGTTGCAGGGCGTATGACGGCGTGTTACGGCATGTACTCGGATTGTAATACGCGAAACACGGCCCGAACACGCCCTGCCGAGGCTCGCACCCGGCAAGCGGCGGCCTCATCAAGGCGCCCGGCGACGGTCCCGGCAGGAAGGTTGCGAAGGCTCTCCGCAGTCTCGCCGGGCATCCCGGTTTTGGCCACAACCAGGACACCGATGCCTTGTTTCCGAGCACGGAATCGACGCGGAGCGGGCCGTGGGCTGGCCTGGAGAGGGTAGAAAGGATGAGAGGATGGCGCAAAACGATCGCCGGAATTCGGGAACGGGGAGCAAGCCGGCCGGGAACCGGAGCGATGCGCGCCAGCCGCACTCGATCCGCTTCTCCGACTCCGAGTGGCGACTGATCGAGAAGGCCGCCACGCGGCATGGCGTGCCGGCCGGAGAACTGGTCCGCACAGGCGCGCTCGCCATCGCCGAGGACCGGCTTGGCGAGGCCGTTCCGGCCACGTTGTCGCCAGGACACCTGGCGCTCATAGAGGCAACCTGGCGCATGGGCTACATCCTCGCCCTCATCGCCCGGCAGCGGATGCTCGACGCCGGGCAGGAGAAGGATTTCGACGACCTCGTCGCTGAGGCCCGCAGGATGATGAAGGAGCTGATGGACGAAGGCCCGGCGTGAGCGGTTCGCTGCCGGAGTGCGGACGGATCGTTTCCGGGAAGCGCGGAGGGAAGGGACGGACGAGCCGCGTTATAAGCTCAGATCCATGTCCATACGCTTTCGGGGGCAGGCGGTTCCGGCTCCGGCGCTTTGCCCCTCTCCGGAGGGGACGGAGGGGCCGCCCCCCGGGTCCGGCTGCTCCCTGTCCGGCGTGGCTTTTCGTCGCGTTCGCGCTCCGGCCAGACGACCTCGCAGATGCCTTCAAGGGCGGAGATGCGCTCGCCGGTGACCGCTGCGAGCCGCTCGCGGAGCGCCCGGGCCCTCGAGGTCGCCACGTAGAAGGACTTAGCGTGGTCAGCCGGGGGTGATTCGCTTCCATAGCGGCGATCACGTTGTCCACGGTGCACGGTGCGCCGCCCTGGAAAGCGTGCAGGGCCGAGGCCCATACGTGATCGAGATGGCGGAGCTGCGGGTGCCCCCGCAAAGCTCGATGGTCTCGGCGCGGTAGACCTCGGCGCGCCCCTGCGCCGGCCCATCTCCGACGGCTTCCAGGCGACCGTGGCGCCGGAGCGCATTCAAAGCAGTGAGACGGTTTCGACGACGGGCTGAGGATGTCTTGCGTCGGCTTGAGGAATTTCTTGACTTCGGCAGAGTCATACCGGGGTTTCAGGAGTCACTCTACGGGAAGTCATCGTTCCGAAATGGCACAGTCTGGATTGCCGGCGTGTGGCACGGCGCTCAATGACCCGCGAGCCCGTTCTTTGGACCTCATACGATGGGTTGGATTTGCATATCGTTGCGGGCTCCAATACCTTCCGTTGAGAAGATTCCCTACGCGAAGACCAGAGTCGCTATGCGATGGAGACACCCATGAGCCAATCCCGATACCTATCCGCTTTGAACAGCAACGACCGCGAAGAGCTGGAGCAACGGCTCCACCAGCGTCAAAACGGCCGTTGCTTCATCTGCGACAAAGAGATCGATCTGGTTCTCCAGAAAGGACAACTTGATGTGGACCATATCGATCCCCTGCGTGAGGATGGTCTGGATGCCGAGAACAACTTTGCGCTCACCCATGCGACGTGCAACCGCAGTAAGGGCGCGTCGAACTTGCAAGTCGCCCGGCGTCTCGCCGAGTTTGAGCGGCTACAGGAAGAAGCGCAGCAGACTGGCAAACGTGGCGCGAATCTGGGTGATGTACTGGAGCGGCACGGAGGAGGCCAAGCTGATCTCAGACTTGAGATCCGGAACGACAGCGTTGAGTTCAGTCTGTCTCAGACCGGCGACAACGCCATCTATCGGGCGCCGCTCTTCCGTGACAAATTGAGCGGCATGAAAACGTTTTTCGGGCAATTTCCTCTGGAGCGGGGACCCCCGCGACGCGGCGGCTTAGTCGCGAAAGTAACCAGAGCTTGCACCCGGGGCGGTGATGCGGTGAAGTGACGGTGGCCGGGGCAGTCGAGGCCCGCCGATTCACTGGCGTGCCCATGCACCC
>JAJDTQ010000042.1 GCA_022827045.1 Candidatus Binatia bacterium | reverse complement strand
CTATTCGGCGATGCCGTTCGTGGTGTTCGCGGGCCTGGTCCGTCTGTGCGGGACCGGCCCCCTCGGGCTGTTTCCGCCGGCGTTCTGGGTTGCCGTGGAATTCTGGTTCCCCAACCTCTTCCCCTGGTATCTCGCCACCAGCCAGACCGTGTTCACCCATTTGAACCAGTCGGCGGACCTGGTGGGCCACTACGGCGCCACCTTCGTGCTGCTGTGGTGCGGCACCGCCCTCTACAGGGTGCTGCACGCGCGCCGGGGTGAAGGCAGCGTCCGGGCGGCGACGTGGACCGCCGCCGCCGCATGCGCCGTGCTGGCGGCGGCCGTTGCATATGGACACGTACGGCTGACGGAAGTCGACACGGCCGCGAAGGCAGCCAGAAAGCTCGACATCGTGGTCGTGCAGGGGAACATCTCCATCGAACGGAAGGGCAAGGCGGCGTTTCTGAGGACCAACCAACAGACCTACAAGGATCTCTCCACCAGAGGCCGCGACGCGGATCTGGTCATCTGGCCCGAGTCCGCGGTGGAGAAATGGCTGCCGGACAAGGCCGGGCGAGTCTCGCCGGAGGTGCTGCCGCCGCGCCATCCGCACATGATCATCGGCGCCATCACTTACCGGCGCCTTTCCCGCGGCGGCTTCCGGAAGTACAACAGCGCCATCGCGCTGGATCCCGCCGGGACGGTGCTGGGCCGTTACCACAAGCGCGTCCTGCTGGCCTTCGGCGAGTACATTCCCCTGGCACCGCTCATCGGCGGCATCCCGGGCATGCCGCCCATCGGTGAAGGATTCACCCCCGGCGAGCTTGAGAGCACCTTCGCCCTGCCTCGAGGCGCGCGGGCGGCGACGCTCATCTGCTACGAGGACCTGATGCCGGAGCTGTCGCGCCGGTTTGTCCGCGACGAGCGCGCCAACCTGCTGATCAACCTGACCAACGACGCCTGGTACGGCCGCACCGTGGCGCCCTGGCAGCATGCGCGGCTGGCGCGCTGGCGCGCCCTGGAGACGCGACGAACACTGGTGCGCGCCACCAACACCGGGGTGACCACGGTGATCGACCCCGCGGGCCGCATGTCGGCGCCGCTGCCGCTGTTCGCGGAAGGGGTGCTGACGGCCACGGTGCCGTTGCTGGAGATGGAAACGGCGTACGTGCGCTACGGCGACTGGTTCGCGTGGCTCATGTCGCTGGTCACCGTGGTTGCGGTAGCGGTCAGAGGGTTCGTCTTCAGGGGCAAGTTTCAGACCCGCCCATGACAGGCGACACCATCAGGGAAGGCGGAAGCCGGCCAGGGCGTCCAGCATGTCATCCACCGTCTCGGCGATGAGCAGCTTGTCGCGGTGCTTCTGCTTGAGGAACCCCTGCTCCACGGCGTAGTCGAGGAAACGGATCAGGTGACCGTAGTAGTCCCGGACGTTCAGGACGCCGCAGGGCTTGGCGTGAATCTTGAGCTGCAGCCAGGTGATCATCTCGGCCAGCTCCTCCAGCGTGCCGTAGCCCCCCGGCAGCGCGATGAAACCGTCCGACAACCGCGCCATGAGCGCCTTGCGCTCGTGCATGGAGGCCACCACCCTGAGCTCGGTGAGGCCCGAGTGCACCACCTCCCTCACCATCAAGGCCTCGGGGATGATGCCGATGACCTCGCCGCCCTCCTCGAGGGCCGCGTCGGCCACGCATCCCATGAGCCCGATGGAAGCACCGCCGTAGACCACCCCGATGCCGCGCCGCGCCAGCTCGCGGCCCAGCGACGTCGCCATCCGCGCGTAGTCGTCCAGCGCGCCGGTGCTGGACCCCGAAAAGACACAGATCCGTTTCATTCTCGCTCCCCGGGGATCATCCTTCGTTGGAAACAAACCTGAGCCCCACGATGCCGGCGACGATGAGGCCGATGCACGCCAGCCGCAACACCTCCCTGGACTCCCCGAAAAGGACCATCCCGACGATCACCGCACCCACCGCGCCGATACCGGTCCAGACCGCGTAGGCCGTTCCCACCGGCAGGGTCTTCACCGCCTGCGACAGGAAGTAGAAGCTCACCGCCATGGCCAGGACCGTCAAGAGGCTCGGCCACAGCCTGGAGAACCCGGCCGTGTACTTGAGGCCGATGACCCACAACACTTCGCACACGCCAGCCATGCACAGGTAAGTCCAGCCCATCCGGGATTGCCTCCGTTTCGGTTATTACCAATAATCACCCGGTCATGCCCAACACGGCGTCCCATCCCGAGCACTGCCGCGACTGCAAGACCCGGCTGCACGAGCTGCTCACCGCGCTGTATCCGGACGCCTGCCGCAAGGACCATGCGTTCTCGTGGCCCAGCAACCCCGAAGCTTACCACGGCACAGGTGTGGGAGAGGTCCTCCAGCGCATCCACGACGGCCTGCGAGCCCACAGAGGCTACGGAGACTTCATACGAACGCCGCGGATGCCGCCGTGCGACTACTATATAGCAAGCCCCGGGTTCATTCTGGAGTTCGACGAGCGCCAGCACTTCACCCGGCTCCGCGCCATCGCCCTGGAGCTTTATCCCGCCGACCTCCGCACGGGCTTTTCCACCCGGGAATGGCGCCGCCTTTGCGGGGAGCTGAACGCGGAGGATCCCTACCCGCCCGACCGGGACGAACGCCGGGCCTGGTACGACTGCCTCAGGGACCTCCTGCCCGCCATTCACGGGCTCGGGCCCACCGTCCGCCTCTACGAGGGCACCCTGCGCTGGTGCGGGCTACGGCCGGATTCTGCCGAGGACGTGCGCGTGTTCAAGTCTTTCCTCGAAGGAAGCCCCATAGTATAGAGGTCGGCATTGCCGCCCGTCTTTCGACTTCGCGACGCTCCGCGTCGCCTACACTCGGGACCGACGGCGAGAGGCCCGGGGAGGCCGTTGCCGGGCCTTGTAACCAACGGAAGGAGCGAAGCGTGGCCGGAGACAACGACGCCGACAGGCTCAAGGCGCAAGACCTCATCCGGGAGATCAAACGGGCCGGCATCCGGTTCATCGTCGCGTTGCCGGACCGCACCACCAGCGAGCACGTATTGAAGGCGATGATCAAGGATCCCGACTTCCAGGTCGTGCAGGTGTGCAAGGAGGACGAGGGCGTGTCCATCTGCAGCGGGCTCTACGCCGCCGGGCACCGGTCGCTGCTGCTCATGCAGTACACCGGGCTGCTGGATTCCATCAACGCGGTCCGGGGCGTGGCCGTGCAGGGGAAGAACCCGGTGTGCATGATGGTGGGCATGCTCCAGAAGGAGCCCGGCGTCCCGCCCACCCAGTCCAAGCGCTACGGCTTGCGCATCGTCGAGCCGATCCTGGACGCCATGCAGATCGAGCACCACAACATCGAAGCACCGGGAACGGAGGACGAGATCGTGCCCGCGGTGGAACGCGCCTACGCGGAGCAGAAACCGGTGGCCATGCTAATCGGACGGGAGCCTATCTGATCATGATGAAACGCGACGAAATGCTCAAGGTGCTGGCGCGCCACCGGACCGACGAGATCGTGGTGGCGGTGTACAAGGCGGCCCAGGACTGGATCCACATCGCGCCGTCGGACCTCAACTACACCTTCACCGGCGCCATGGGCCAGGGCTCGTCCCATGCCCTGGGCTTGGCCCTGGGGCGTCCCGACAAGCGGGTCGTGGTGCTAGACGGCGACGGCAGCCTGCTGATGAACCTGGGCACCCTCGTCACCGTCGCCAACGCCGCGCCGAAGAACTTCGTGCACTGCGTGTGCGAGAACGGCACCTACGAAACCAACGGCGCCGTTCCCATCCCGACCCACAGCGGCTTCACCTTCACGGGGCTCGCGCGGGAAGCCGGCTATCCCAAGACCTACACCTTCGACAACCTGGAGGACTGGGACAAGAACCTCGACGCCCTCCTCAAGGAAGACGGCCCCATCCTGGTGGACCTCAAGGTGGAGCCGGGAGAAGACTACCCGGAGAACTTCCCCCGCCTCTACAACACCGAGTACCGGGACCGCTTCCGCAAAGCGCTGGCGGAGTCGTAGCGGGACCCCCTCACCCCGACCCTCTCCCAGAGGGAGAGGGTGATACCACGTCCGGATTGACGACATCGACCGGCGCGCCCTCGATGAAACGGAGGACGTTGCCGAACGCCGCCTGGTAGCGCTGGTGCAGGATCCGGTCCACAGCGTAGCCCCGATGCGAAGCCAGGAGGACGTTGCCGAAACCGCGCAGCGGATGGTCGGCCGGCAGCGGCTCTTCGTCGTAGACATCGAGGGCCACCCCTCCCGGTTGCCCCTGCTTCAGTGACGCCACCAGCGCTTCCTCGGAGATGATCGGGCCGCGCGCCGTGTTGATCAGCAACGCGTCGGGCTTCATGCGCTGTAGCTCAGGACGGCCGATGAGTCCCCGTGTCTCGGCGTTGAGCCGGCAGTGGACCGAGACGATGTCCGACTCTTCGAGCAGCACGTCGAGGGAGACCCTGCGGGCGCCCGCCTCCGCGGCCCGCTCGTCGGTGAGGGTCTTGCCCGTGGCCAGAACGTTCATGTCGAAGGCGCGCGCGATTCGCGCCACCTTCGTACCGATACGGCCCAAGCCGACGATGCCCAGAGTCCGCCCCTCCATCAACATTCCCACCGCCGGCGGCCACGCCCCGTCCCGCATGCCCTGGCCCACCGAAGGGATCTGCCTCGCAAGAGCCAGCAGCAATGCCCAGGTCAACTCCACGGTCGAGGCCCCGGAGTCGTTGGGAGTGCACGACACCACGATGCCGCGCCGCGTAGCCTCCGCCAGGTCGAGATGCGGGATGCCGCGGCCGATCTGCGAGATGAAGCGCAGCGAGGGCGCCAGGGCGAACTCGCGCTGCCGGAACGGCGAGCGCTCGCGCATGAGCACCACCGCGTGGGCGTCGCCCACGGCCGCCGACCAGTCGTCATCGGTCGTGAGCTTGCGCTCCATCACCCTGATGTCCGCCGATCTCGCGGCTTCTTCGTACGCCGGCACCGAGGCGCAGAACCGCTCGTAGTCGTCCAGCACCACCACTCGGAAACGATTCTCCGGCATGACACCAGCTTTCAGGTTGGGCTGCTCGGCCAGGATTGCGCCGAGTTGCGCAAGCCTGCAACATTTCGTTGTATATTAGCTACTTAGGAGCGCATCCTCGTCTCATGGAACGCGTGCGTTCTCGCCGCGGATGCGCTTCAACACGCTCGGAATCGATTCCGGTCGCTTGCGACTTGATTACGAACTCCGAGCTGGTCGGAAGCATAGAAGAGCTACTGTGGCTTGCGGCGCTCGTTCAGTCAAGGAGTGATGGCGCTGAAGGACACACCGAGCCTGTACGTGCATGGCTCGGGCGCGGGATCTGGCCGGGTTCGCGAAACTGCGGGAGGAGGCTTGGCGATTTCTTATTGATAATATTTTATCATTAAGATCCAGGATCACGACGTGCCCTGAAAGGCTTATTGGAGGTGACAGCGAAACCTCAGGAGGGCGCTTGACGATTTCTTATTGATACTTTATTATCAATAAATCTTGAGATCAGGAGGCGCTTGCAGGGTTGCCTGCTGCACGGCATCACCTTCGAGGTAGCGTTGGAGGGCCCGAACGCCGACCCCGGGGGTTGATGAAGAGTCTCATTATTAATCTGCTTTGACGCGAAAGGAGAACATGTACCGATGAGAATCGAGAAACTGAAACTGCTTACAACACTGACCATTTCAGTAGTCTTGTTCGCCGTTGCCTCGGCCGCAGCGGCAGCGACTCCAGCTTCCGTTGCGGGCCGCCTGCTGGTGGGCGACGGCGAGACCGGCAAGATGTCGATCATCGACCTGAAGAAGGGCGCCGTGCAGCAGGATGCCTTTGACATGGGATCCCGGGCCGGCCGCATCTACGCCACCAAGAGCGGACGCTTCGCCATCGCGGTCTCCAGCGACGCCAACACCGTGCACGTCTTCGACGGCGGTATCTACCGGGAACGCCATGGCGACCATTTCGACCAGGTGACCGGGCCGGTCAAGCGAATCGATGTGGACCTGGCCGGCGAACGCCCGGTGCACTTGTATGTCAGCGGCAAGTGGTCCGCCATCTTCTACGACGGTTCCGGCGATGTGGTGCTGCTCAACGAGAGCGAACTGAAAAAGAAAGGCGCCGACTACAAGCCGCCCAAGCTCAACGCGGGTCCCCACCACGGCGGGGCGGTGCCATTGGCGCATGACCTGTTCGCGGTCACCATCCAGCACCCGGACTTTGCCGCCAACCCCAAGGACTACCGTCTCCCCATCGGCGCCAACATCGTCGACCTGTCGGGGAAAGTGCTGCATCGCCAGGAGGGCTGCAAGGATCTGAGCCTCGTCCCGCAGAGCGACCTTTCGGTGGCGCTGGCGCGGGCATGGAACGACTACATCGGCGAGATCCAGCAGCAGAACCCGCGCCTGAAGGGCATCGCCACCGTGTCCCTGAAGAATGTGCCCGCGGCGGTGGAGGAGCTCAACCGCGCCGTCAACAAGTGGCACCACCCCGGCGTGATGATCCACACCCACGGCCACAAGAAGAACCTCGGCGCCGAGGAGTTCTGGCCCATCTATGCCGAGGCCGAACGGCTGGGCATCCCGGTCTGCTTCCACGGCAACTCCTGGGGCGCGGAGGGGCAGGAGCGCTGGGAGAGCTTTCTGCAGGCCCACACCGTGAGCTTTTCCTTCGAGATCATGCAGGCCTTCCTCGGCCTCGTGACCTGCGGAGCGCTGGAGCGCTTCCCCAACCTGAAGCTGGGTTTCTTCGAGGCGGGGTGCGGATGGCTCCCCTACTGGCTCGACCGCATCGACGAGCACTACGAGCGGCGCAGCGAGGAAGCGCCGCTGCTCAAGGGGAAACCCAGCGAGTACGTCGCCAGCGGCCGGGTGTACGTGAGCTTCGACCCGGACGACGCCATGCTACCCTACTGCATGGACCGCTACGGCGACGACATGTGGCTGTTCGCCGCCGACTACCCGCACTGGGACACCATCTGGCCCAACGCCACCAAGGAGGTCCGCGAACGGACCGACGTTTCCGAGGACCAGAAGCGCAAGGTCTTCTTCGACAACTCCAACCGCTTCTACTCGCTGGGGCTCGAGGCGTAGCCGCGCCCGCTGCCGGCCATCGTCGTCTGCCGGCGAACCTCATGCGTGCCACCGAGAGATGGATTGCAGCCGCCCTTCTCCTGCTGCTGGGCGGCTGCGCCACAGCGCAGGGACCCGGCTTCGAAGGATGGAAGAAGCCGGAGACCGACGTTGGGCTCGTGTATCTGTACCGGCCGTGGTCCTTCGTCGGCGGGCTTCTCCCGGTGCGCGTGCATGTGGACGGTGAGCGGAAAGGAGACCTTGAGAACGGCACCCACCAGGTTCACGAGCTGCCGCCGGGTCCTCACACGATCGTAGCCGAAATGGGCAGCCTCCCGATGACCACCGACAAGATCACGATCGAAGTAAAGGTCGAAGCGGGCTCGGTCCTCTACGCACGTTTCAAGGCCCGCAGGAAGGACGTCGGAGGAGGCACCACGGTGCGTCTCAGCGAGCTCACGATGGTAAACGAGGACACCGCCCGAAGGGAAATCCCGGACACCAAACGGTCCAGGTAAGGACCAGCGATCCGGACCCAACACCGGACGGTGCCGGGGTCGCGGTGTCAGGCTCCGGGATTCACAAGCCGAGCTCGTCCGCCACGGCCTTCTCCACGGCGGTGCCCTTGAAGAAGTCCGGGTTGTTGCGGGTGTGCAGGCGGGCGGCGTTGGTGAAGGTGAACTCGCGGAAGTCCTGCTCGGTCACGTGGCCCTTCTCCACCATCTCGTACGCTTCCGGAATCACTTCCTTGAAGTCGGGCACGTCGAAGTGCGTGAAGTCGGAGCTGAAGACCGGCTGCAGCCGCACGCCCATGCGCGGATCGAACGCCCACATGGTGGCGCGGTCGTCGGCCTCGCAGCCGAAGAAGAAGTGGTTGGCGAACACCGCCTCGACGTCCTCCTCGGACTCGATGCCCGCGGCCTCGAAATCGTCCACCACGTGTTCGGGCTTCGTAAGCTCTTCGAGGCTGCAGTTGGGCCGGAAGGCGTCGAGATTGTCCATGAGGGCGTCGGCGTTGACCTTTAGCCGTTCGTCGCCGTAGCGCTCGATGAACCCTTTCAACTCCTCGACGTCGGTGGAATCCGGGTACTGCAACCCGGCGCGGCGGCGCTTCTCCCAGTGCTCGATCAGGTCGAAGCACATCTGGCAGGCCCAGCTTATGCCGCCTTCCATGAACCCGAAGTTGAGGCTCGGGTAGCGGTTCACGAGGCCGCCCAGGAAGACGCCGCGGGCGAAGGCGTGGTTCGATTCGGCGAAGTGGCCGACGTGGTTGTAGGTGAAGTTGGTGATGGAGGCGCGGTCGTGCCAGCGGCCGCTGCCCGAGTGCTGGGTCACGGCCACGCCCAGCTCCACGCACCGCTGCCAGACCGGCTCGTAGTCGTATGGACTGTCCAGGGCGATGTTGTCGCAGTACCAGGCTGCCTTGCGCGGATCGATACCCTCCGCGGCGCCCGGGATCTTCCGCTCCTGGTTGCCCCGCAGCATGACCGCGCGGTAGCCGCGCTGCACCACCGCGTAGTCCAACTCCTCCAGGGCATCCTCCGGCTTGTGGCAGGGGATGATGGCCACCGGACAAAACCGCTCGGCGTACGGGGCGAACATGTCCCACGTCATCATGTTGTAGGCGCGCACTCCCGCGCGGTGCAGCTCGTCGTCGGCGATGCCGTTGACGCTCAGCCCGAAGCTCGGATAGATCATCGCGAAGTCGATGCCCAGCTCGGGCAGGCGCTCGTTCAGCAGCCCCGGCAGGAGACCCGTGGCCTTGTCGAGGGTATCGGCGGTGACGCCCCACCAGATGGTGCGGCGCATGCGGTGGTGCTGGCGTTCCGCTTCGGTAGACCGGTACCACGATTGATTCCGGCGCCAGAGATCCCGGATCTGGTCGACCGCTCCGGGGCCGCCGGTTTCGCCCAGGTACTCCAAAAAGACCGGGATCGGCTCGATCCAGTGGCCGTCGCCGTCGATCACCGGGTGCTTCAGACCGTCATGTATCTCCGCCGCTCGATTCCCCATGGTCACTGCTCCTCTCTCGCGTGCGCTTCGGCGGCACTACCGCCCTTCGACACCGTCGTCCAATCTGTCCGCATGGTCCTATATCACAACTCAGGCCGATGGGGGACCGCCTCGGATGTCCAGAAAACCACGTCCACCGCCGGGCGCACCAGCTCGGCCTGCCAACGCAACAGGCTCCCGCTCGCCATGACCTCATCGAAGGTGCGTGGCCGCTCCTGGACGATGGCCTCCAGGGCGGCCTTGGGCGCAAGCGTCGAAGGGGCAATCTCCAATCCCTCGGCAATCTCCGCGCATTTACTCCGCAAGGCGTCAAGCTGCTGCTGGTCGATGGGCGGCGGATGCACGCGCGGAGCCTTGATGCGTTCCGGCCACTCCGCCGGCGTCATGGCCGCGGCCCGGTCGATCGCGTGCTTGAGCGCTCGCCGGCGCGAGCCGACGATGTCGCGAGGCAACTTCGGCCCCTTCTCCAGCGGCTCGCCCGGATGGGACTCCGCCCACTGCACCAGCTCCAGGAGCTGGCGGTTGCCCAGGACCTTGAAGGTCGGGCGGTCGGCGCGCCGGGCGCGCTCCTCGCGCCACCCCCAGACTTCCCGCAGATACGCCAGCTGGCGCGGAGTGAGCCGGCCCGCTCCCTTGATTCGCCAAGCCTCGCGTGAGTCGCGCGGACGATCGCGCCCGGTGGCCTCCACCATGGCGCGGCAACTCTCGCGGTGCCACTCCACCCTCCCCCGCTCAAGCAACTCGCCGTGCAGGCACTCGGCCAGCTCCTCCAGATGGCGCGTGTCGTTGGCGGCGTAGCGCAACTGTTTTTCGGTAAGCGGCCGGCGCGACCAATCCGACTTCTGCGAGTCCTTGGTCATCGCGATGTCCAGGAACTTCTCGACCAGCGCCGCCAGCCCGATCTGCTCGATGCCCAGCAACTGGGCCGCGATCATGGTGTCGAACACCTCGCCCCGCGGCCGAAAAGCCCGCCACGCGCGCAACATGCGCAGGTCGTAGTCGCCCCCGTGAGCGATCAGCGGCTTCTCCGCCAAGGCGTCCAGGAGGCCGCCGTAGTCCAGCTCGGAAAGGGGATCCACGACGAAGTGCTGGCCTCCGACGGAGAGCTGCAGCAGGCAGACCTTTTCGGCATAGCTGTGGAGGCTGTCCGCCTCGATGTCGAGGGCGACCGATTTGCCGTCCCTGATGCAACGGGTCAACCGCTCCAGGGCGACGGGGTCGCATACGTAGACGTAGTACGAGGCCTCTGGCGTACGCAATGAATCAATCCCCTCCGGTAACGCGTAGCAACTCCCACAAACCTCTCGGGCTGACAATCCGCAACCCCTCAACTGGCGGGGCATCCAGGAGGTCCTTGTCACCGGTCACGAGTACATCCGCCATTCCGCGCATCGCCGCAGCTGCGATCCACCGATCGGCGGGATCCGTAGCCGGCCATGTCGCCGGCTCGACCGGCGCTACCACGTCTGCATGCTCGCGAACGAAACCAACCACTTCGCTCACATGCTCGTCCGGTATGCCGAGCTTGCCGGCGAGAATGTGTTCAAGTTCCTGGAGAACCGTCTCACCAACGAGAAGCTGGTGCTGGGAAAGCACGAGTTGCAGGATGTCGTGGCAGAACCCGCGGGTCGCGAAGGCCGCAACGAGGACGTTGGTGTCCAGCAGGACCCTCACGAGACTTCTTCGAAGACATCCTCGTCGGTCAGCCAGCCATGGGCCTCGGCGAACGGCGCGACACGGCGTCGCAGTCGTTCGAGCCGTGCGATCGCGAGTTGCCGGCGCACGGCTTCGCGCACGAAGGCACTCTTTCCCGTCCCCGTTAGTGCCGCGACATCGCGCAATTCCGCGTCAAGCCTGTCGTCGATACGGATGGTCAAGGTCGCCATGTACTACAACGTACTACAGGCGGTGTCTCCATTCCAACCCGTTCCAGCACATTTCGAGCGAGCGCCAACCTTGCGTGGCTGCAGATGGCGGAACCAGGCACGACAAGGTCACACGTTGCGCAAGGGCTCTTCCAACGATACCCTGACGCAATCGAACGGCTCAAGGAACTCTTATGGCGAAATTTCCCCTTATCAAGTCCGAACGGCGGATGCTCCGGTTGCTCGCAAAGGGAGAGAAGGAGATCGCCGAGGGGAAGGGTGTCGACCTGGAAACGGTGCTGGCCGAGGCCGACATGTTGCTCGCGGCTGAAGACTCCTGACCTGTGAATCCCGTACCCTCAGACTCCGACTCCGACCTTCTAACCCGCGCCCGGGCCATCCACTCCCGTGTCCTCACCATGGACACCCACGTGGACATCCCGCCCGATTTCGGCACCGAGAGCTACGATCCTAGGGAGGCCAAAGGGGGACGCGGGCAGATCGACCTCGTCGGGATGGAGCAGGGCGGGCTGGATGCGGTCTTCTTCATCGTCTACGTGGGGCAGGGCGAGCGCAACGCGGCGGGCTACGCCCGGGCCATGGCCGACGCCTTCGCCAGGTTCGCGGCCATCCGGCGCATGACCGACGTGCAGTATCCGGACACCATCGCGCTGGCCCGCACGGCCGCGGATGTACGCCGCATCCACGGCGAGGGCCGGCTGGCGGCGCTCATCGGCATCGAGAACGGCCATGCCCTGGGCCGGAGTCTGGATATCCTGGATACCTACTACGACTTCGGCGCGCGCTACCTGGGCCTGCTTCACAACGGCCACAACGACCTCGGCGACTCGGCGGTACCCTACCCTCGCCTGAAAGACTCACCCGTGGAGCACGGAGGTCTTACCGATTTCGGACGCGCCGCGGTCGGGCGCGCCAACGACCTAGGCATCATGGTGGACATCTCCCACGCGGCCATGACCACCGCCATGGACGCCATCCGTGCCTCCCGGGCGCCGGTGATCGCGTCCCACTCCAGCGTGAAGGGGGTCCATGACCATCCGCGCAACCTGTCCGACGAGGCGCTGACGGCGCTGCGAGACAACGGCGGCGTAGCCCAGATGGTGGCCTTCGACTACTACCTGCGGCCGGTGTCAAGCGAGAGGCAGGCGGCGCTCCGCGCCCTCAGGACAGAGATGGGCATCAAGGGGTTCGCCGATTTCCAACAACTGAGCGACGAGAAGCGCGACACCTACCACGCCCGCCGGGGGGAGATCGACTGCAAGTGGCCCAAGGCGTCCGTGAAGGATTTCGCCGACCACATCGACTACGCGGTCAAGCTCATCGGCATCGACCACGTGGGCATCGCCTCGGACTTCAACGGCGGCGGCGGAATCGCGGGCTGGGACAACGCCCGCGACACCCTGAACGTCACCATCGAGCTGGTGCGCCGGGGCTACGGCGAGGGGCAGATCGCGCAACTGTGGGGCGGCAACCTGCTTCGGGTGATGGAGGCGGTGGAGGGATATCGCCAGGATCCCGGATCGGGCTCGAGGTGACACCGCGAGACGGAACTGTCTTGACAGCCGCCCCAACGGTGGTATCATTTTTGCGACCAATTGTTCCAATGAGCATGATGGTGACCGAGTTGTACGATGCGCTGAGGGCGGCTGGAGCCCCTGAAGAAAAGGCCCGCGCAGCCGCTCAGGCGATGTCAGAAGAGAGTCTGGCAACCAAGACCGATATTGCGCGACTCGAGCGGGAGCTGTTGGTCGTGAAGTGGATGAGTGGCGCGACCGTCGCAGGTGTCATTTCTTTGCTGCTCAAGTCATTTTTCGGATAAGCCGTCTTTCCCGGCCCAACGGGGTCATCTCCCCGCCTCAACCTTTGGGCCCGAAGACCGGCAACAAGGCATCGCCCCTTTCGATAAAACGAACCTCTACGTCCATGCCGATCGAGACATCACCCGGCTCGCAGTCCACGATGTTCGTGCCGAACATCGGGCCTTCCTCAAGCTCGATCAGGGCATAGACATAGGGTAGATCGTCTTTGAAAGCCGGATCGAAGGCCCGGTGATGCACGTTGTATGCGAAAACCTTGCCGCGGCCCGACGCCTCGCGCCATTCGAGGCTGCCGTAGAAAGGCTGGTTGGCATGATAGCGGCAGTAGGCCGCCGGCCAATACCAGGCGCCGCACTCACGGCATTGCATCAGCACGAACTTTCGATTCCGGACCGCGTCCCAGAAGGGCTTGTTGTCCTCATCGATAGAAGGCTTCGGGTAGGACGCGGACATGCTCATCGGCTCCACTCGATACAAACTTCAGTTGCTCAGGATCATGCAGGCGTGAGTCGAGCACATCCCGGGCGAAAGGATCTCGCCGCCGTGTCCCGTCACCAAACCGATTCTTGCGTCTTTTACCTGCCGCTCTCCGGCTTCGCCGCGGAGCTGCATGATGGCCTCCGCGACATGTGTCTGCTCACCCAGGTGATACGCGGACAGGAGTCCGCCGCTCGTATTGATTGCGACCTCGCCCCCGGGGCCTATGCGCCCGCCCTCGACAAAAGCGCCACCCTCACCCTTCTTGCACCACCCGTAATCCTCTAGCTGGAACAGGACCTCGGCGGTGAAACAGTCATAGAGACCCGCGAAATCGAGATCCTTGAGGTCGATTTCCGCTTCACGGAAGGCGGTCTCCCTGGCGGTCTGCACGGCAAGGCGCGTGTAGTTGGCCTTGTCCCACCAGAGCTGCCCCATGGCCTCTCCCACCCCCGCACCCGAAACATGGATGGGCTTGCGTGCCAGGTCCTTCGCCCGCTCGGCGGTTGTCAGGACGATGGCGAAACCACCGTCGCTCACGACGCAGGCGTCGAAGATGTTGTAGGGCCAGACGAGCGGCGGCGCGTCCATGTATTCGGACAGTGTCAGGGGCCGGCCATGGAACTGCGCCAACGGGTTGGATTGGGCCCAACCACGGATCGCCACGGAAATCTCGCCGAACTGCTCCTTCTTCGTGCCGAACTCGTGCATGTGGCGCGCGGCAAAGAAAGTGTGGTGGCTCATCGCCGCCAGATCGCCGAACGGCTTGCCCCAATAGCCCGATTTTTCGATGACTTCGATGCTGGTACTGCCCGTTCGCCGCGCAGCCCGGCTTCGCGAGTAATCCTTCGTTCCCGAGGCGAGCACGACATAGTTGGCCATGCCCAGTTCGAGAAACTTGGTAGCCGCCAGAATTCCGACGATGCTCGCGGTGCCGCCGCGGGCAACCTGAAAGAACATACGGCACGGCAGGCCGAGAACGCGCGGGAAGGCATCGGTCGGGGACGGAACGTCCCCCGCGCCGGGTGCGATCTTGAGATCAACCGCGCCATCGACGTCGTTTACCGCAAGGCCGGCGTCCTCAATGGCGAGCCTGGCGGCCTCCGTCTGGAGCGTCCGAAAGCTTCGTTCCTCGAACCGGCCGGCAAGCAGCCCGAGGCCGACAATGGCAAACTTGTCCTTGAGGACGCCAGCCATGGCCCTTCCGGCTGTCAGCTCTTGCTGATCAGGTCTTTCATCTTCGTGAGCACCGACTTGGGCATACTGAGCAACTCGTTGACGATCTCCTGCACCTGCTCCCCGCGCTTGGGCTTCAGGTCCATGCCCGCCTTCTTGGCCAGCTTCAGCAGGTCCGGATCCTTGTATGACTTCTCGTAGGCGTCGCGGATCGCCTGCACCCGGTCCTTGGGCACTCCCGGCGCGAACGTCTGAGTGATGCTTATGCGGTTCGGCGCGTTCAGCGCCCGCAGCATGGCAATGTCTTCGGGACTCTTCCCCAGCTCCTTGGCCAGCAGTTCGGCAATGGGCACCCCCTTGGCCAGGCGGTGATCGATCTTCTGGTCGCCCGCGATGATAAGCACCTTGCAGCACTTGGCCTCGCCCTCGAACATGCCGATCTCGGTGCTCTTGACCGTCTGAAACGTGGTGCAGAACCCGTTGACCTCGCCGTTCTTCACCGCCAGGCGCTGTGCGCCGCCGCTGGGATAGCCCGTGACGGCCTTCATCTTGGTGCCGAAGACCGCGTTGAAGATCACCGGCTCGAGGTGGGAAAGGCCTCCCTTGCTGAAGGCGGAAAACGTGAGCCGCTTCTTCTTCGCGTCATCGAGGCTGTTGACGCCGGCGTCCGTCCGTATCGCGCACATGGACGAGGAGTCGAAAGCGCTGGCGACCCACTGAAACTTCCGGGCGTCGAAGCGCACTCCGGGCTCGCCGCGGGCCTGCTGCGCCACCAGGCTGCTGCTGATGGCCGCGAGCACGGTGCCGTCCCTGGGCTCATTGTTGTAGATCGTGTTGGCCGCCAGCATGCTGCCGCCCCCGGGCTTGTTCTGTACGATGATCCTGGGATGTCCGGGAATGTGACGCGACAACACGTGCGAAACCAGCCGGGCGTTGGTATCCGTGGCGCCCCCCGGACCCAACCCCACGACAATGCGGAAGGTCTTGCCCTTGTAGAACTCGGCCACCGATTCGCCCCACACCGGCCCCGCAAACAGCACGAAACCCGCTATCAGAACGAAAACTCGCCGACACATAAGGCACCTCCTTTTCTGGATGGCGCGATTAACCGCCATTTATCGCTCGGTTGTCAAGGCGCGATGAGCTAGTGCCCTGTCTGGTTAATTCGCACCATAAGATGCGCAGGATTTTTCGTCGTCGGCAAGGCGCGATGACGAGCAGTGGCGGGCACCACGCGAGGAAGAGCAACGCGGCCGACGGCGAAAAAGACCAGCAGATTATGGTGCGAATTAACCAGACAGGGCACTATCGCGCACTTGTCAGGTGCAGGCCAAACAACGGCAGCCCGTGTATCCCAAACGGGAGCCCTCACCGGACCAGGTTCAGGATCGGGTCTATCAGGTAAGAATCGAAGGAATAGAGGCCCAGGCCGAAGGCGACTTGGCCGGCGGGCAGCGGAAACGACAAAGCCTCCTCCAGCCCGATCTTGAAGAAGATGTACACGCCCAGGCTGTACAGGAGGCTGGTGCGCCAGAGCTCGCGGGCCTGAAACCGGAGGAAGATCGTCGGTATGACGAGCCCGCCCACCTTGAACCCCAGGAGGTACAGGCCCAAGGCGAAAGTCACGGCCCAGAAGGAAATCTCAAGGGTCCGCCGGCGCACCACAACCGGATCCAGCACGATTCCGCCCTCCGGCGCTGCCGGACCCTCCTCGGACCTGGCCGGCCTGAGCCCCAGCCACAAGCTGTAGGCGAGATGCATCACCGCCATGGCCAGCACCGGATAGCCGATGGCCAGGGGGAAGAAACGCGTGCGCGCCGGCCACCCCTGCGCCTCCCACACCGCCCATGAGAGGAGCGTCACCAGCAGCACGCCGATGCCGACATCCGTCCGGTTACGCACCCGGCTCCTCCTTGGGCTGAGCCCGCTTCGCCATCCAGTCCTGCAGGCCGGGCAGGAAGATCACGACCAAGGCGATCCCGAAGGTCACCATGACGATGGGACGGGTCAGGAACCAGAGCCCATAGATCTCGTAGGAGATGAACAGGTTCCGCTCCACCAGCGACCCGAGCACCAGCCCCAGCACCAGCGGCGGGCGCGGCCAGCCGTGGTTCACCATAACCACGCCCATCACTCCGAACACCAGCGTGGTGGTCATGGCGAAGTAGGAACCGGTGTTGGCGAAGCCCGCCAGGTAGATGAGCATGAACAGGGCGGGAATCAGCAGCGATCCGCGGATCTGCGTAATCTTCGCCAACTGGTTCAGGAACAGCAGGCACAGCACCACGGTGATGATGTTCGAGATGACGATGAGCCAGACGAACGAGAAGGTCAGGGCTAGGTGCTCGGTCAGCATCTTCGGCCCGGGCTGCAGCCCCTGGATGATGAAGGCGCCCAGCAGGATGGCGGTGGTGGCGCTGCCGGGCACGCCGAAAGCCACGGTGGGGATCATGGCGGCGCCGATGCCCGAGTTGTTGGCCGCGCCCGGCCCCAGGACGCCGCGCACGTCGCCCTTGCCGAAGCCGCTTTTGTCCCTGGTGCTCTGAACCGCGTGCGCGTAGGAGACCCACTGGGACAGCGCGGCGCTCACGCCGGGCACGAGGCCGAAGAAGGTGCCGATCATGCTGCAGCGGACGGTGATGCCGATGTGGATGAAGGTGTCCTTGACCCCCTGCCACACGCCGCCCAACTTGCCCACCTTGGCTTCGGCGATGGCGGAGCCCTTGACCCACAGCTCCACGATCTCCGGCACGGCGAACAGCCCCACGGCCGCGGCGATGAGGCCGACCCCTTCCCACAGGTTCACGAGGCCGAAGGTGTAGCGCTCGATGTTCTCCTGGTAGTCCAGGCCGACGGTGGAAAGCACCAACCCCAGCCCGCCGGCCAGCACCCCCTTGAGCTTGTTGTCGCCGCTCAGCGCCGCAAGAAAGCAGATCCCCAAAATCGCCAGCGAGAAGAACTCCGGCGACTTGAAGGACAGCACCAGCGGGGTGACGATGGGAATGGCCGCCGCCAGCGAGAAGGCGCCGACGATGGCGCCCACCAGCGAGCTCATGAGCGCCGCGCCCAGGGCGCGGCCGGCCTGGCCTTGCTTGGCCATGGGATGGCCGTCGATGATGGTGGCGGTGGCCACCACCTCCCCGGGCACGCCGAACAGGATCGAGGTGATGTCGCCGGTGGTACCGGTGACCGCGTACATCCCCAGCAGGAAGGCAAACGCCTGCACCGGGTCCATCTCGAAGATGAACGGCAGCATGAGCGCCACCGCCCCGGGGCTGCCGATGCCGGGCAGTATCCCGACGATGAACCCCAGGAAGATGCCAATCGACATCAGCAGGAACGTGGTCTGATCGAATACCTGGATGAGTCCTGTGATGAAGGCTTCCAGCATGGCGTTGCAGTAGTAACGGGAACGGTTGGTTCGCGGTTTTCAGGTTAGAGTTCGCGTTTCAGGTAGAGTACGGAGAGCGGAGCCCGGCCCGCGACCGCCAGCGGCGGACGCGGGCCGGATCCCGGTATCGCCCACGGTTGATTCGACGGCGTGCCGCCGGTCTTTAGCCCTTCGCGATAAGGGCCTTGATCTTGTCCATGAGGGGCTTGGGAGTGTTGAGCAACTCCTCGACGATCTTCGCCACGCCGTCGCCCCGCCTGGGCTGCAGATTGCGGTTCTGCTTCTTGGCCAGCGCCTGGACCTGCGGGTCGTTGTACGCCTTGGCAAAGCCGTCGCGCAGGGCCTCGACACGGTCTTTCGGCACTCCGGGCGGGAGCGTGTGGACGATGCTGATCTGGTTGGTGGCGTTCATCGCCCTTAGCATGGCCAGCTCATCCTTGCTCTTGCCCTGCTCCTTGGCCAGAGCCTCGGCCGCGGGCACGCCCTTCAGAAGCGGGTGGTCCGCCTTCTTCTCGCCGGCGATGATCAGGACCCGGCAGCACTTCCCCTCGCCCTCGAACATGGCGATCTCGGTGCTGGCCATGGTCTGGAACGTCGTGCAGAAGCCGTTGACCTCGCCGTTCTTCACCGCCAGGCGCTGCGCGCCGCCGCTGGGGAATCCCGTGACGGCCTTGAAGTTGCTGCCGAAGATCGCGTTGAAGAAGATCGGCTCGAGGTGGGACAGGCCGCCCTTGTCGAAGCTCGACACGATAAGC
>JAJDTQ010000139.1 GCA_022827045.1 Candidatus Binatia bacterium | reverse complement strand
GTTCGTCCTGAGCGTAGCGGAGCGAAGTCGAAGGACGCCATCCAAGCAGGAGGACTGATCATGGCATACGATATGGTAATTCGCGGTGCGACCATCTGTGACGGTTCGGGCAAGCCCCGCTACACCGGAGACGTGGCCGTCGAGGGAGGAACCATCCGCCAGGTGGGCGGCAAGGCCGGCCCGGCCCGGCGCGAGGTGGATGGCGACGGCCTGGTGGCCGCCCCCGGCTTCATCGACGGCCACACCCACATGGACGCGCAGCTCCTGTGGGACCCCCAGGTGACCAGTTCCTGCTACCACGGCGTTACCAGCATCGTCACCGGCAACTGCGGCCTGAGCCTCGCCCCGTGCAAGCCCGAGGACCGGGACATCCTGCTGCAGACGTTCTCTCACGTCGAAGGCATGGACATAAACCTGCTGCGGCGCGCCGTCGAGTGGAGCTGGACCGACATGGCCGGCTACATGGACGCGGTGGAGGCCATGCGCCCGGCGCTCAACGTCGGCATGCTCGTGGGCCACTGTCCGTTGCGCCAGTACGTCATGGGCGACGACGCCGTCAGGCGCGCCGCCACCGCGGACGAGATCGCGGCCATGCAGGCGCTCCTGCGCGAGGCCCTGAACGCCGGCTTGCTGGGCTTCTCCACCAACCGCAACGAGCGCCACTTCCGCGAGGACGGCGAGCCCCTGCCCAGCCGGCTGGCGGAGTGGGAGGAACTGGAAGCGTTGGGGCAGGTGCTCACGGACATGAACCGCGGCGTCATACAGATGAGCTCCGCGGGCCAGAACGCCGAGCGGGTGGCGTCCCTGGCCGACTTCTCGCTCCGCACCGGCCGTCCGGTGGTGTGGAACTCCATTCTCCACCGCTGGGCCAGGCCCGACGAGTGGCGCGAGCTGCTGGACGCCACGGTAAAGGGCTTCGAGCGCGGCGCCCAAGCCTGGGCCAACACCAACGTCCGGCCCTTCAACAACCGCTTCAACCTCATCGACGGCCAGGAGTTCGACGAGTTCCCCACGTGGCGCGGCCTCATGTTCAGCCCCATCGAGGAACGCCGGGCCGCCTTCGAGGACCCGGAGATGCGCAAGAAGCTCCGCTGGGAGGTGGTGGAGGACACCAGCACGTCGGCCTTCCACAGGCGCTGGGATATCGTCTTCATCGTCAAGCCCGCCACCGAGAAGAACGCCCGCCTCAAGGGCGCCAACGTGGCCGACTACGCCCGCTCCGTGGGCAAGGACGTCTTCGACGCGTTCATGGACCTGTGCCTGGAGGAAGACTTGGCGACGGGTTTCCAGACCGCGCACACCAACGGTGACGCCGACGCCGTCGGCGCCATCGTGGCAAGCCCCTACACCGTGCTCGGCCAGTCCGACGCCGGCGCCCACGTGGCCATCGACGCGGGCTTCGGCTACTGCACCCTGCTGCTGGACAAGTACGTGCGGGAGCGCGGCGACCTCACCCTGGAAGAGGGTGTGCGCAAGCTCACCTCCATGCAGGCCGACATCTGCGGCATCGCCGACCGCGGCCGCCTCGAGGAAGGGATGGCTGCGGACGTAGTGGTGTTCGACCCCGCCACGGTGGCGCCGCGGGAACCGGAGCTGATGCACGACTTCCCCGGCGGCGCGGCCCGGCTGATCCAGCAGGCCGACGGCATCCGCACGGTCCTGGTCAACGGCCAGGTGGTGCTGGAGGACGGCGAGCCGACCGGGGAACGCTCGGGGAAGGTGCTGCGGAACGGCGTGTGACAGCGAACCCGTGTGGTTCTCGGAGCCGCCGGGGGGTCTTTCGACTTCGCTCCGCTGCGCTTCGCTACGCTCAGGACGAACGGGAAGAGGACTCAGGACGATCTTATGCTTCTCTGCGCCTCCGTTCGTCCTGAGCGAAGCGCCAGCGAAGTCGAAGGACCAACGCGATAACAGCCGCGTATGATGGAACAGGGACGGGTTCGCATGCAGTACGACAACGTACTCACCGAGATGGACGGCGACCTGTTGATGGTCACACTTCACTGGCCGGAGCGGCGCAATGCCATGAACCACCAGATGCGCGTGGATCTTCTGGACTGCGTGCGCCAGTCCGACGACTTCCGGGAGGGCGTCGAGGCGTTCCACGAGAAGCGCAAGCCCGCGTTCAAGGGCAGCTAAAACTTGAAGACAGGAATTTCCATGGCTTGGGCAGCTGCCGTCATCCGGCGGTCGTAGCTGGCCAGGGCAACCGTCTGGCCCTGACTGCGCAAGTATTCGCACGACGCCAGATGCAAGGCGTCGAGGGTACGGACGGGAACGGGAAAGGTTTCCAGGGCGCGCGCCAGCACTGTGGGGGTGAGTTCCAGCAGGGCGATCCGCCCAACGAGTCCACGGGCGGCATCGCCGTGTGACCCCGCGAGTTCACGGGCGTGCAGGCGGTTCCATACTTCGTACTCCATCAACCGGCTTGCCACCAGCGTTTCGCTCCACAGCGTGGCAGGCGGTCGACGGTCTTCGGCCAGGAGTTGGGCGAGCACGACAGACGTATCGACGTAGATCACCGCTCGCTTCTATCGTCGTCCAGCTCGCCGAGGATGTCGTCCAGCGGCCCTACCGGTTCCGATGCAGGCGGTTCTCCCCGCGCCGGCAGCACGGGCGGCGTCAGGCAGCCGCTTCGGACCGCCTCCGCCAGCAGCGCGTCGGCGAGGATCGGGCTCCTCGTCTCCCTGGGAGGACCGATCTCCGCCACGACGCGGTCCCGGTCCGTCACCAGGACGGTTTCGCCGGATTCAGCCAACCGGATGTATTCGCTCAGCCGGTTGTTGAGGAGCTTGATTCCCACCGATCGCATGACGAGCAAGGTAGCAACTAGTTGCTACCTTGTCAATCCTACTGTCAATCGGCTCGCGGAAGACGTCTTCGGCCTACTTCTTCCCCAGGGCCTTCTTCATCGCGGGCGTGTACTTCCGGTAGAGCGCCGCGAGGTCCGAGATGTCCTTGTTGGCCCGCTCGGTGCCCCCCGGATCCAGCACCAGTTTCGACTTCTTGATGAACGCGTCGTAGTCCTTGTCGTTCATGGCCTTCAGCAGCAGCGTCTCCAGGGCCTTCACCACGTTGGCGGGGGTTCCCGGCGGGGCCGCTATGTGGCGGGCTGAAGACACCGTGACGTTGTACCCCGCCTCGATGGCGGTGCGGACATCGGGGGCGTTGATGGCTCTCTTGGCCCCCATGGTCAGGACCGGCCGGATCTCGCCGGTCTTGAGGTACGGCACCACGGAGGGGTGGTCGATGGGCTGGAAGAAGACGTCGTAGTCCCCCCGCAACAAGCCGGGAAGGTTCTCACCCGTGCCGCGGTAGCCGGACACGACTCCGAAGTTGATGCCCAGCTCGGCGGCCGCAATGAAGGCGTCCACCCAGCGTCCGACGCCGATGGCCTCGAGCCCCCAGGTCACGCGTTTGGACTTCTGCAACTCCTCCAGCGACTGGTACTTGGAGTCCTTGCGCAAGAGCAGGGCATAGGGCTCGCCGCCCACCCGCGCCACCCAGGTGAACTTCTCGTAGTCGTAGCCCGACTTCTTGACGCCCCGGAGGAAGGGCACGGCCATCATGCCGCCGTGCAGTTGTCCGATGGTGTAGCCGTCGGGCTTGGAGCGGTACAGGTAGACGGTGCCGGTGATGCCGCCGGCCCCGGTGACGTTCTTGACGATCATCTTGACGCCCTTGGGCAGATACTTCTCGCCGTAGCGGGAGATGGCACGGGAGATGGTGTCGAAGCCCCCGCCCGGCGAGAAGGTGACGATGCTGTTGATGTTCTTCTTCGGGAACTCCGCTTGGGCCGCGGTGCCGAACAGCAGCAGTACCGCGAAGCCGATGACAACGGCGCTAAGAATACGAGCCATGGTTATACCTCCGTGCAGGCGGCAGCCGCCGGGTTTGCCGGCGCGGATCACGATTCCCACGCCGTTTGAAAATCGCCATGTTTATTCAGGCAGGGGGTGCATGTCAAGCCGGGAGACAACGCGCATCGGGTGGCGTCCGAACGGTCCGGCCGGGCAGGAGGCTTACTCTTCCCTCGCTCTCGTGGCGCCGAAACCCGGTATGACCTTTTTGCCGAACAGCCGCACCGAATGCTCGGCGTCCGCAAGGCTCATGTCGTTGAAATTGACTTGGAGCGATGCGTCGTCGATGCCCCCAACCGCCTCGTCGTAGGCGGCGATGCGGTCCACCAGTTCACTCGGCGTGCCGACCCACGCCGCGCCCGCCTCCACCTGGGACTCGAAAGTTTCGCGCTTCAAGGCCGTGATGATCTTGTCGTAGTTCCTGTAGTCGGCGGAGGAGGTGCCGCTGATCCACCCCGAGGCCGCGTCGACCAGCGCGGCGAGATAACGGTTCAGCGGACCGCGCGCGATCCGCACCGCTTGATCCGCGTCTTCGTGGCAGTACATGTGGAAGGCAAGCATCACGCGCCCCTTGCCCGGATGGCCGGCCTTGTCCCATGCTTCGCGGTAGATGCCGCAGAGTTCGCGCATGGCGGAGCGGGCAATCGGGATCGCCATGATCCAGTTCCCCTGCCGGCCCGCCTTTTCGAACGATTGCGGGGTGCCGAGGGCCGCCGTCCAGAATTGCGGGCGCGGCTTCTGGGTGGGGCGGGGCAGCGAGGTGATGTTCTCGAAGCCGTGAAACCGCCCCTTCTCGGTGACCTTCTCCTCTTCGAGCAGACGGCGGACCTGCTCCATGCCCTCGTCGAAACGCGCCACCGACTCGTCCGGTGAGATGCCGAAACGCTGGTACTCGTGGGGCAGGAAGGCGCGCGCGAAGCCGACCTCGAGCCGTCCGCCCGAGATGGCGTCGAGCATGCCGATCTCGCCCGCCAGCTTGAGCGGGTTGTTGAACACCGGCAGCACCGCGCCGGTGATCAGGCGCGCGGCCGCGCTGCGCTGCGAGGCCGCCGTGAGAAACACGATCGGGTTCGGGCTGTAGCCGCCGTAGAAGTGGAAATAGTGCTCCACCGTGCGAATGTGCGTATAGTCGTACTCGTCGCACAACTCGCACAGCTTCAGGCAGTCGTCGAAGTACGCGGCCGCGGGGCGTTGCTCCGGCCCGACGCAGGGAAAGAACTGCATCCCGAATTCCATGATCGTTGCTCCCAACTCCCTCCGCCCCGACGGGGATAGCCACTCTATCGGATAGCCGCCTGTCTTGACAACGCACGGGCGATGGCCCTAGAGTCGAGGTGTTCACTCACCTGGGGCCGGATGCACTCCAGAGCGCGGCCGAATGCGCATCCAGTCAACTCCACCGCGCCACCGGCACTTTTCAGCAACCAACCAATAGAGGAGGAAACCATGGCCAGAGACGTCGAAGTCATCGATGCGGACGGGCATATCACCGAGACCGACGAGCAGCTCAAGAAGTACATGGAGGCGCCTTGGGTGGACAGGACGGCGACCCTGTATCCCATTGACAACTGGGACCGTTCCATCGGCGGGACACTGGGAACGACGGCGTGTGACGCCAAGACGTGGCTGAACGCCATGGATGAGGGCGGGCTCACCACCGCGTACCTCTATCCGACGGGCGGTCTCGGCATCGGCTGGATCCGCGAGCCGGACCTCGCCGTGGCCCTGTGCAAGGCCTGGAACGACTTCGTCTCCGAGGAGTTCCAGAAGGTCAGCCCCCGGCTCAAGGGGGTAGCGCTGGTGTCGTTCCAGGACGTGCCCGAGGCCGTGAAGGAGTTGCGCCGGGCGGTCACGGAGCTCAATCTCACCGGGTTGATGCTGCCGGCCATCGGGCTGCGCCTGCCGCTGGGACACAAGGACTACTGGCCCATCTACGAGGAGGCTGAGAAGCTGAACTGCATGGTGGGCGTGCACGCCACGGTCCGCGGGCCGCAGGCTTTCGGCGCGGACGGTTTCGACCAGTTCATCGAGGTCCACACCCTGTCCCACGCCTTCGCCCAGATGATGCAGATGACCAGCATGATCTTCCAGGGTGTGATGGAGCGGTTCCCCAACCTCCGGGTGGCGTTCATGGAGGCGGGCTGCTCATGGGCGCCCTACTGGGCCGGACGCATGGACGAGGAATGGGAGAAGCGCGGCGCCGCCGAGGCGCCGCTCTGCAAGAAGAAGCCCAGCGAGTACGTGCGCGGCGGCAACATCTACTTCCACGCCGAGGACTACGAGCCCTTCATCGGCGAAACCGGCAAGTGGCTGAGTCCGGACGTGCTCTACTACGCATCCGACTACCCCCACTGGGACATGGAGTTCCCGGAGAACATCGACCACCTGGGCCGCAGGGAGGATTTGTCGCCCGAGGACAAGAAGTGGCTGCTGGCCGATTCGGCGAAGCGGCTGTACGGGGTCACCAGCTAGGCCGTTCGAGAGGGGACTCGGGAATGACGGATCCACGGCCGCCGGCACGTTCGTGTCGGCGGCCGTTTTCTAGAACTCGGGGATCTCCCGCAGCCGTATCTTCTTCTTCAACGCCTGCTGCAGCACGTACGTACCCACCGCCAGGTCCTCGTCCGGGATCCCGTTGGACTGGAACAGCACCTTGCGGGGCTTTCCCTTCGGGCCGTTCGCGACGATGTCCTCCAGCGGGACCACGTCAGGCCAGCGTAGCTGCCTCCGGGCGCAGGCGGCGACCAGGTCGCCGCTGTCGTTCCGGGCGGTCGCGAGGTCATCCGTGACGACCAGGTCCATGGACTTGACGAGCCGGCCCGACACCTCATGTTTCACGGTCGAGTTGGCGCCGATGGTGGCCACGAGCACGTCGTCCTTGAGCCGCCGGCCGTCGACGATGGGAGTGGTGGAGTTGGTGGATATCACCAGGATGTCGGACTCGCTTTCGACCTCGTCAAGGGACCCCGCCACCTTGAAGGGCGTCTTCACCACCTTGCTCATGGCGTCGATGAAGCCCTGCCGCCGCTCGGCATTGCGGCCGTACACCAGCACCTGCTTCGGCCTGCAGGCCTTGACCACGGCCTCCACCTGGAAGGTGCCCTGCCACCCGGGGCCGATGAGGCCCAGCACCGACGGCTTCGAAGGGGACAGGTACTTCGCCGCCACCCCGGTGGCCGCGCCGGTGCGCAGGCTGCTGAGATAGGCCGCGCTCATGACCACCTTGAGTGCGCCGGCGCCGCCGTCGTACAGCGAGATGGTGTTGGCCTTGGCGACGTAGCTGCGCAGCGCGATGAGGTCCGTGTCCTGGTGCCACGCGGCCATTACGTTCAGCTGCTTGGAGCTGCCCTGGAGCCTCCGGCGCGGGACGGCCCGCACCTTGCCCGCGGCCCGGTCGCGGAACATCCGGTCGAGGAGGCGGATGCAGGTGGTCATGTCGACGAGTTCGCGGGTCTGCTTTGCGCTGATGATCAGGGCCATGGGATGCGTTTCCCTGCGCTCAGTCCTTGGACCCCAGCTTGCGGTCCAGGTTGAACGCCGCGCTGATAAGGCCCAGGTGGGTGAAGGCTTGGGGGAAGTTGCCCAGCGCTTCGCCCCGTGGGCCGGTCTCCTCGGAGTAGAGACCCAGGTGGTTGGCGTAGCTCAGCATCTTCTCGAAGATGAAACGCGCGTTGCCGAGCCGGCCGGCCCGGGTGAGGGCCTCCACCAGCCAGAAGGTGCACATGCTGAAGGTGCCTTCCTCTCCCGCGACCCCGTCGGCCGTCCGCGCCACGTCGTAGCGGTAGACCAGGCTGTCCGACACCAGCCCGTGCTCGTGCGGCGGGCAGTTGATGGCCTCCAGGGTGGAGAGCATCTTGGGGTCGGTGGGGGAGACGAAGAAGACCAGCGGCATGAGAAGGTTGCTGGCGTCCAGCGTGTCGCTGCCGAAGGCCTGCACGAAGGCGTTCCGTTCCCGGTTGAATCCCTCGGCCATGATCTTCTGGTAGATGGCGTCCCGGTTCTGGAGCCAGCGCTCGCGGTTGGCCGGGAAGGAGCGCTTCTCCGCCAGCCGCACGCCCCGGTCCAGGGCCACCCAGCACATGAGCTTGGAGTAGACGAAGTGCTGGCGCCCGCCCCGTACCTCCCAGATGCCCTCGTCGGGCTGGTCCCAGTGGTCGCAGACCCACTCCATCAGGCGCGACAGGTTGGTCCACAGCTCCGAGTCGATGGGGGTGCCGTACTTGTTGAACAGGTAGACCGAGTCCATCATCTCGCCGTAGATGTCGAGCTGGAGCTGGTCGGCCGCGGCGTTGCCGATGCGCACGGGAGCGGACTGCCGGTAGCCTTCCCAGTGGTCGAGGGTGGACTCCGGGATCTCCTTCTCGCCGCGGATGCCGTACATGATCTGCAGCGAGCCGTCGGGCTTCAAGTCGCCGCAACGTTCCTTGAGCCAGTCCATGAACCGGCCGGCCTCGTAGGTGAAGCCCAGCCGCATGAGGCCGTAAAGGCTGAAGCTGGCGTCGCGGATCCAGGTGTAGCGGTAGTCCCAGTTGCGCACGCCGCCGATGTCTTCCGGCAGGCTGCAGGTGGGCGCGGCCACGATGGCGCCCGAGGGCTCGTAGCACAGGAGCTTCAGCACCAGCGCCGAGCGGTCCACCATCTCGCGCCAGCGTCCGCTGTAGCGGGACTGCCGGAGCCACTGGTGCCAGTACCGCTCGGTGTCCTCCAGCAGCGCGAGACAGCCTTCCACCTCCGGGCAGTCGCAGTCGATGCCGCGGTCGTCGACGCCCTGGAACACCGCCGCCAGCACACTGTTCTCCCGCAAGGTTCCGCTGGCAACCACGCCGCCGTTGCCGTCGGGGCGGACGGACACCACGGTCCGGTGGCCGCTCTGGGATACCTTCAGCATGCAGCCGAGCCCGTCGCTCTGGAATACCGCGCGGTTGTCACGGACCTCTACGGTGTGCTCCGCGCGCCCGTAGTCGAACGCCGGAGTGCACTGGAGCTTGAGCGACATGGTGCCGCGCACCACCTTGGCGATGCGGATGATGCGCCCGTGGTAGTTCTCGTCGGCGGGCCCCGGAGGCATGAAGTCCATGACCTCGCTGACGCCTTCCTCGGTCATGAAGCGGGTGATGAGGATGTTGGTGTCCGGCAGGTACAGCTGCCGGCAGGTGACGTTGTCAACGTCGGGGCCGATCACGAAACGTCCGCCCTTGGCGTTGTCAAGCACGGAGGCGAAGATGCTCGGGGAATCGAAGCGCGGGTAGCAGAACCAGTCGATGGAGCCGTTGTTGCCCACCAGGGCGACGGTGTGAAGGTCGCCGATGACGCCGTAGTTTTCTATGGGAGCGTACATTGCGCGGTCAATCTAACGTATCCGGAGAGGTAATTCTATCCGCCTTCCGGCGTGCCTTGGGCCGGCCTCGTGCCAACTCCGGCAGCTCCGTGTGCTAAGATGCACCAGGGTGGAAGAGCATCCGTGAAAGACGGATTCGAGACGAGACAAGCAGTTATCCAAGGAGGTTGGCATGCAGTTGGGCATCATCGGTTTGGGAAGGATGGGCGGCAACATGGCGCGGCGGCTGATCAAGGCCGGGCACCAGGTGGTGGCCTTCGACATGCACGCCGAGGCGGTCCAGGGGCTGGTGGAGCAGGGCGCGGTGGGCAGCGCTTCGCTGGAAGAGATGGTGGCGAAGCTCGAGAAGCCCAGGGCGGTGTGGATGATGGTGCCCGCGGCGGTGGTGGACCGGACCATCGAATCTTTCGTCCATCATCTGGAGAAGGACGACATCCTCATCGACGGCGGCAACTCGTACTACATCGACGACATCCGGCGGGCTAAGGAGCTGGCTTCCAAGGGTATCCACTACGTCGACGTGGGCACCAGCGGCGGCGTATGGGGCCTGGAGCGCGGTTACTGCCAGATGATCGGCGGCGAGACGGGCGTGGTGCAGCACCTCGACCCGATATTCGCGGCGCTGGCGCCCAGCATCGACGAGGCGCCGCGCACGCCGGGGCGGGAGCCGGGCAAGGGCACGGCGGAGCACGGCTACCTCCACTGCGGCCCCAACGGCGCCGGACACTTCGTCAAGATGATCCACAACGGCATCGAGTACGGCATCATGGCGGCCTACGCCGAGGGCTTCAACATCATGAAGCACGCCAACGTCGGAAAGCAGGGCCACGAGGCCAGCGCCGAGCAGACGCCGCTGAGGGACCCCGAGCACTACCAGTACGACTTCGATCTCGGGGAGGTGGCGGAGCTGTGGCGCCGCGGCAGCGTGGTGGCGTCGTGGCTGCTGGACCTCACCGCCAACGCGTTCCTGGAGGATCCCGGGCTGGAGCGGTTCGCGGGCCGGGTGTCGGATTCCGGCGAGGGGCGCTGGACCATCCAGGCCGCGGTGGACGAAGCGGTGCCCGCCCACGTCTTGACCGCCGCCTTGTTCGAGCGTTTCAGCTCCCGTGGCGAGGCGGATTTCGCCGACAAGCTGCTGTCGGCCATGCGCTTCCAGTTCGGCGGCCACGAGGAGCTGCCCGGGAAGAAATAGCCGCCGGCCGGGCCCATGGAGATAGAAGTCCTTGCCGATGTCGATGCCGTGGCGCGCCGCGCCGCGGCCTTCATCGCCGATGCCGCCCGGACGGCGGCGGGTGCCCGCGGACGGTTCGTGTTCGCGGTGAGCGGCGGCCGGACCCCGTGGATCATGCTGCGGGCGCTCGCGGAGGAAGAGGTCCCGTGGGAGGCGGTGGAGATCGTGCAGGTGGACGAACGGGTGGCCCCGGAAGGGCATACGGACCGGAATCTCACCCATTTGCGGAAAAGCCTGCTCGCGCGGGCGCCGCTCAAGCCAGGGCAGATACACGCTATGCCGGTGGCGGCGGAAGACCTCGACGGCGCCGCGCGAGAATACGGCGACGTGCTCCGGAACCTGACGGCGCCGTCCGGCCGGTTGGATCTCGTTCATCTCGGCCTCGGCCCGGACGGCCACACAGCGTCCCTGATCCCGGGTGCTCCGGTACTGGATGTCCTTGACACACCCGTGGCCGTCACCGGTGTCTACCAGGGGCGGCGGCGTATGACGCTGACCTACCCTGTCCTTGACGACGCTCGTCAGGTCTTGTGGGTGGTAACGGGCGACGACAAGCGGGAGACGCTGCTGCGCCTGCGTGATGGCGATGCCGCGATCCCCGCAGGCCGGGTCGCCTCCGGCGCCGCGGTGGTGATCGCGGATCGGGCGGCGGCGGCCCTGCTCGGAACCGCTTAATCCCTCAGAGCGGCGATCATGTCCTCTGTGCTGGTGAGCTTGACGCGCGGACGCCCGCTCTCCTTGCCGCGGGCGGTCTCGATGTCGTCGAGCCGGAGCCAGTCCTCGTAGGAAACGTAGTCCGGCTGCCGCTCCCGGACCAGCCGCTCGGCGGCGGCCACGCCGGGATTGTCGGCAGGCAGCATCGCGCCCGCCTTCAGGTCCTCCAGCATGCGTTCGACGGTTTCCGCGGCATCGGGCTTGTTGGTTCCGATGACGCCGGTGGGTCCGCGTTTGATCCACCCGGAGGCATAGAGACCCGCCACCGGCCCCTTGCCGTCCCTGGCCAGCACGCGGCCTCTGTCGTTGGGGATGACGCCGCGGCGGTCGTCGAAGGGGACATCCGGCAGAGCCACGCCGAGGTAGCCCACGGAGCGGAAGACGATGTCGGCGGGTATGGTCTCGTGCTCCTCGGTGGCGCGCGGCCGCAAGGAGCCGTTGTCGGCGTAGAGCTCGTTCTTTACCAGACGCAGGGCGTTGACCCGGCCTCCGCCGTTGCCGATGATCTCCGTCGGCGACAGCAGGAAGCGGATGCTGAGCCGGCGCGACTTGCCGGTGAACGGCCGGCCGGCGTAGCTCTGGAGGATCTCGATCTTGCGGAGCAGGGCCTTGTCCGCGTGCGCATCCACGTACGCCTGACTCAGCTCATCGAGCCGGGCCTCTTCGGAGAGTATCTCCACGTCGGCGTCGGCCAACTCGCCCATCTCCTTGATCTCGGGGTTGGTGAATGCGGCCTGGGCCGGGCCCCGGCGGCCGATGAGGTAGACGTTGCGGATCCTGCTTTCGCGCAATGCCTCCAGCGCGTAGTCGGCGATATCGGTAACCGCCAGTTCCTCGTAGCTCCGGCACAGGATGCGGGCGACGTCGATGGCGACGTTGCCGACGCCTATGACCGCGGCGTTCTCCCCGGACAGATCGAAGCGGCGGTCGCGGTAGTCCGGGTGGCCGTTGTACCACGCGACGAACTCGGTGGCCGCGTGGCTGCCCTGGAGGTCTTCCCCGGGAATGCCGAGGCTGCGGTCGGTCTGGGCGCCGGTGGTGAAGCAGATCTGGTGATAGTGGGCCCGGAGGTCGCCGAGGTGGATGTCGCGGCCGTAGCGTACGTTGCCGTAGAAGCGGAAATTGGGCTTCCGCGCGTTCCGGTCATAGACCCGTATGACCGACTTGATCTTCTGGTGATCCGGCGCGACGCCTCCACGCACGAGACCGAACGGGGTCGCCAGCTCGTCGAACATGTCGACCTCGACGTTCAACCCCGCTTCCTTGAACAGCCGCTCGACGACGTAGAAGCCCGCCGGCCCCGAACCTATGATGGCTACTCGAAGGGGATTGTCGTCGGTCCCTGGGTTGGGCATGAAGGTCTCCGCGAGTCCATGAGGAGCAGCGGCCCCGTTGGTCGGAGCGTACCCGTCTTCATTCTACGGGATTCGCCGCGCGGTTGCCAGTTTTTCCGTCCGAGCTGTCCTGAAGGGCGCCGGCGCGCGCTCCGTCTTGATGCCTCCCCGGTCCCATGTTACTGTTTTCATAACCGTTTTGCGGGTTCCCACCCGTCAGAGCGGGTCCTCGCCCGCTTGCGACATACTCCGGAAATTCCGTTCAGTTGCGGCCGTTCGTGGGGGGTGCGAGGGAGACGCCCGGCGCGAACGGCGATTGGAGAGCGCGTTCATGCGTATCATCTTGTTGGGTCCGCCTGGAGCGGGCAAGGGAACGCAAGCGGAGTCCATCGTCACGGCCTTCGGCATACCGCAGATTTCCACGGGGGACATGCTGCGGGCGGCGGTCAAGGATGGCACGACGCTGGGGCAGCGCGTGAAGGCGGTGATGGAGTCGGGCGCGCTGGTGTCCGATGACATCATCGTGGAACTCATCAAGGAACGCATACAGGATCCGGATTGCCGCGACGGGTTTCTCTTCGACGGCTTCCCGAGGACGCTGGCCCAGGCCGAGTCGTTGCGGGACAATGACATCCCGGTCACCCACGTGGTGGAGATCGACGTCCCGCCCGAGGAAGTGATCACGCGGCTCAGCGGCCGGCGCGTGCACGCGGCATCGGGGCGGGTTTATCACGTGGCGTTCAATCCGCCGAAGGCCGAGGGCAAGGACGACGTCACCGGCGAGGATCTCGTTCAGCGGGACGATGACCGGGAAGAGACGGTGCGCCGGCGGCTGGATGTCTACAGCGAGCAGACCGCGCCGCTGGTGGACTACTACACCCGGTGGCGGGCCGAGGGCGATCCCGCGGCGCCGCGCTACGTCAGGGTGTCGGGGCTGGGCCGCGTCGAGGAGGTGCGGGACACGATCCTGGCGAGACTCAAGGAGGAGGCGGCGTGAGGCCTCGTGTCACCACGGACGACTTCGACGCCGTGCTGTTCGACCTGGACGGTGTGCTGACCTCGACGGCCCGGGTCCACTCGGTATGCTGGAAGAGGATGTTCGACGCCTTCCTGGAGCAGCGCGCGGCGGACACCGGCGACGCCTTCGTGCCCTTCGACATCGACGGCGACTACAAGCGTTACGTGGACGGCAAGCCCCGTTACGACGGCGTCCGAAGCTTCCTGGAGTCCCGGGGAATCGAATTGCCCTACGGCGACCCCGCGGACCCGCCGGGGGCGCTGAGCGCGTGCGGGCTGGGCAACCGCAAGGACCGCTTGTTCAACGAGGTGCTGGCGGCGGAAGGGGCGGAGACGTACGACGGGACCATCCGCTGGGCCAGGGACCTCCGCGCCCGGGGGATGAAGACCGCGGTGGTGTCATCCAGCAAGAACTGCAAGACCATCATGGAGGCGGCGGGCATCGAAGGCCTGTTCGACGTCAGGATGGACGGGGAGATCGCCCAGCGCCTGAAGATCCCGGGCAAGCCGGCGCCCGACACCTACCTCAGGGCCGCCGAGGAGTTGGGTGTGAGACCCGAAAGAGCCGTGGTGGTGGAGGATGCCCTTTCCGGGGTCGAGGCCGGCCGCCGCGGCGGTTTCGGCCTGGTGATCGGAGTGGACCGGCATGACGACGCTGACGCCCTTCGCGAAAACGGCGCCGACGTCGTGGTGGCGGATCTGGCGGAGATGCTGGACGAGTAGTGGCTTGTGGGGGTAACCGTCCTTCGACTTCGCTCCGCTGACGCTCAGGACGAACGGAATCACCGATAAGGCGTAGCGCCCCTCCCCGTTCGTCCTGAGCGTAGCGGAGCGTCAGCGGAGCGAAGTCGAAGGACCCCCGGCGTCGGGAAAGAACCTGTCATAGCAGGCGCGGATGCGTTCCCGCCGTTTCTCGTAGTCCCTCAGCAGCGCCGCGCCCGGAGACTTGCGGACGCGCTCCTCATAGCCGAGCGCCAGGGCAACGGCGCGGAGCTTGTCGGGCTCGCGTTCCAGGACGTGGGTGTCCTGGTCGCGCTCCAGCCGCAGGCGGTGGCCCAGGCGGCGCAGGAACGTGTACCCCTCCGCCAGAATGCGGTAGTCCCGTGCCCCGAGGAGACGGATCTCGCGCAGCGCGGCAGTCGCGCCGACCGTGTCCCGTTGGCGTAGCGCCGCATGTTCGTGCCCGAAACGCAGTTGCAGCATCTGCACCAGGAACTCCACGTCGATCAACCCGCCGCGCCCGGTCTTGACGTCGAAACGGGAGCCGTCCTCCCGTGCCAGCTCCCGCTCCATGCGCATGCGCAGGCGGTCGATCTCCTTCAGGTCCTCGTCACTGAAGTTGCTCTGGTAGGCGAAGCGTTCGGCGATGGCCTCGGCCTCGGTGCCGAGGGTCGGGTCGCCCGCGACGAAGCGCGTGCGGATCAGCGCCTGCCGTTCCCATAGCTGGGAGCTGGTCTCGTGATAGCGGCGAAACGCTTCCAGGGAGGAGACCAGCGGCCCCGACCGTCCCGATGGCCGCAACCGCATGTCGAGCTGGTAGGCGATGCCTTCCGTCGTCGGGGCGGAGAGGTAGGCGATGAGGCGTTGTCCGAGCTGCACGTAGTAGTCGTGGGCGCTCATCCTGCCTGCCGGGCCGCCGCCGGTTTCGCTGCCGTCGGCGCTGTCGTACAGAAAAATCAGGTCGAGGTCGGAGTTGTAGTCGAGTTGCCGCTCGCCGAGCTTGCCCATGGACAGAACGGCGAAGCGGCTGCCTTCCGGTGCGCCGTGGCGGCGGTCCAGTTCGTTTCGGGCGAGCCTCAGGGCCGCTTCGAGACAGGCCTCCGCAAGATCGCTCAATTGCCGGACGGCTTCGTCGAACTCCAGCTCGCGGCCGAGATCGTGGAGGCCCAGCCGGATGAACTCCTCGATACGGTAACGCCTCAGCCGGTCGAGCCTTTCCTCGATGTCGTCGGTTTCCTCGATGGACGCGGTGATCTCGGCCAGCATCTCCGCCCGGGTCTTGGCCACGCGCGTAAGGTCCGCCCGGATCAGGGAGTCCAGCAACTCGGGCCGGTTCACGAACAACACGGACAGGAAGCGGCTGTTGGCGAACAGGTCGATGAGCAGGCGCGTGGTTTTGGGATTCTCGGCCAGAAGCGACAGAAACCCGGTGCGGGCGCCGATGCGGCGGCCGAACTCGGCCATGTGGTGCAGGGCCTGCTGCGGTTCCGCCGATTCCAGCATGGTCTTGATCAAGGCCGGCATGAGATCGCGCATGACCTTCACCCGCCTGGGGCTGGGGGGTGTGGTGAGGCTGCCGTCCCGTACCGCGAGAAGGTCTCTGTACGCCTTTTCCGGCTCCGGAAAGCCGCGTTCCCGGAGAGCTTCGACCACCCATTCCTCCCGCTCCAGATCCTGCCAGACCTCCGCCTCCGGGCCGTCTCCCTGGCCGGAAATCTCCTTACGCGCGCTGTAAAAGAGACGGTCGAACGACGCGTGGACCACGTCGGTCTGTTCCCGGTAGTCCGCCCAGAAGGCCTCGGCCTCTCCGCCGGGTTCGTCGACGTAGCCCAACCGTCGCGCCAGGGCGCGCTGCCGGTCCGTGGTAGGGGGAATCTCGTGGGACTGCGCGTGCGCGAAGACCTGGATCTTGTGTTCCACGTTGCGCAGGAACCGGTAGGCCGCGCTCAGCGCCTCGCTCTCAGCCGCCGGGATGTAATCGCACCGCGCCAGCGCCGCCAGAGCCTCGAGGGTGTTCTCTTTCCGAATGCGGGCATCGTAACCGCCGTTCACCAGTTGCAGCGCCTGGGTAAAGAACTCCACTTCGCGGATGCCGCCGTGCCCGAGCTTGAGGTTCCGCGCCCGGCCGTCCTCGCCGGCGAGATGTTGCCGTTCGATACGCGCCTTCATGTCACGTAGCTCCTCCACCGTGGAGAAGTCCAGGTAGCGGCGGTAGACGAACGGCTTGACGCCATCGAGAAACTCCTTGCCCAATTCCTTGTCGCCAGCCACGGGTCTGGCCTTGATCAGCGCCGAACGCTCCCAGGCAAGGCCCCAGGACTCATAGTAGAACAGCGCCGCCGCCAGGGGTTGGGCAATGGGCCCTTGACTGCCCATCGGACGAAGTCGCAGGTCCGTGCGGAACACCAGCCCGTCCTCGGTAATCTCGCCCACGGCATGGGTCAGCCGTTCCGCGAGCCGGCTGAAGAACTCCAGGGGCGGCATGGCGCGGCGGCTTCCCGGCTCATCGGTTTCGTACAGGTAGATAAGGTCGATGTCGGAGCTGAAGTTGAGCTCCCGGCCGCCCAGCTTGCCCATTCCGAGGACGACGAAGCGGTTGTCGCGTGACGTGCCGGGCACCCGGAGACGGCCGTGCTGCCGTTCCAGGTCGGCGCGGCAGAACCGGTAAGCTGCGTCCAGCGCGAAGTCGGCCAGCGTGGTCAGCTCCCCCATGGTTTCTTCCACCGAAGCCAGCGTGCCGAGGTCGCGGGCGCCGATGCGGAGGAACTCCCGCCGTTTGTGGCGGCGCAACCTGCGGTAGAACTGCGCCGGCGCTTCCTCCCCGGCAACCGCGCCGAACTCCGCCGCGTGTTGCGTTGCCGGCTTGGGTCCCGTGCGGATCGAGCGGACGAAGGTATCGCCCCAGGAATCTTCCTCGCCGATCAGGATGTCGCCCAGGTAGGCGCTGCCGCCGAGAAGCTGCAGCAGGATCCGGAGGTCCGACGGTGCCAGGCTTGCCAACGGCGCGCTGCCGCCGGATTCCACGAGCCGGCCGAGTTGGACCAGGGCGGTGTCGGGCGACGAGGCCGACCGCGCCAGGCGTTTCAGCCGGCGTGTGTCGGAGGGTGAGAATCCTGTCAGGTTGCGCCCACTCATGGGGATGCTTGCCCGCGGAGGCCAGGTTTCGATGGGGCCGGCCCGTGAGGTAATTTGACGCAGTATCGCCGAAGATTATAAAAAGGAAAAGAGATCAAAAGGGAGGGGGCGATGAAACTCGAACTGCAAGTGACCTTCCGCGACATGGAACCCTCTCGCGGTATCGAGCAGGCCATTCGCGACAAGGCCGCCAAGCTCGATCGATTTTATGACCGTATCACGGGTTGCCGGGTGGTGGTGGCCGCGCCTCACCGTCACCATCACAAGGGCAGGCTCTACAATGTCCGCATCGATCTGACGGTGCCCGGTGGAGAACTGGTGGTGAACCGGGACAACAGCCAGGCGGCGGCGCACCATGACATCCACGTGGCGATCCGCGACGCATTCGATGCCGCGAGACGCCGCGTCCAGGACTACGCGCGGCGCCGGCGCGGCGAGGTGAAGACCCATGCCGCGGAACCCTCGGCGCGGGTGAGCAAGCTGTTCTCCGCCAAGGGCTACGGCTTCATCGAGACCAGCGACGGCCGGGAGATCTACTTTCACGAGAACAGCGTCGTGGAGGGGTTCGAGCGCCTGTCCCTGGGCGCGCGTGTGCACTTCACCGAGGAGGAGGGCCAGGAGGGCCCGCAGGCCAGCACGGTGCGTCTGGCGCACGGCTCCGTATGACACGGGACACGACACTTGCCGGCGCGTTCGTTCCCGGACAAAAAAAGGGCCGTCGACTCGACGGCCCTTTTTCGTATAGCGTGGCTCTTCGCCCTTACGCCAAAGGCTAGTCCTGAAGGTTCAGTCCCGCCACGGCGGTCCGGAGCTTTCTCAGGGCGCGCTGTTCGATCTGACGGATGCGCTCCCTGGTGAGCGAGAACCGCTCGCCCAGCTCCTCGAGGGTGTAGTCCCGAACCTCCCCGATGCCGAAACGGAAACGCAGGACAGCCTCCTCTCGGGGCGGCAGCGTCGCCAGGACCCGCTTCACCTTGTCGCGCAGGTTGGCGTGAATGGTCTGCTCCAGGGGCTTGGGGATGTGTTTGTCCTCCACGAAGTCGCCGAGACGGCTTTCCTCGTCGTCACCCATGGGAGTTTCCAGAGACACCGGCTCCTTGACGATCCGCATCAGCCTGCGGATCTCGTCCGCGGTCAGTCCCATTTCCGCCGCCACCTCATCCGGTTGCGGGTCTCTTCCGAGCTTGCGGTGCAGTGAGCGGTGCGCCCGGATAAGCTTGTTGCGGGTCTCGATCATGTGGACCGGGATGCGTATGGTCGGAGCCGAGTCGATGATGCCGCGGGTGATGCTCTGCCGGATCCACCAGCCCGCATAGGTCGAGAACCGGTAACCGAGCCGATAGTCGAACTTTTCCGCTGCCCGCATGAGGCCCACGTTCCCTTCCTGAATCAGGTCCAGGAACTGGAGGCCGCGATTGCCGTACTTCTTCGCCAGACTCACCACCAGCCGCAGGTTGGCCTCGATGAGGATCTTCTTTGCCGAGGAGGCCTTGAACTCGGCCGCGGTGATGGCTTCCACCTGGCGCGCGATGTCGTCGACCGAGCACTCGTGAGCGTCCTCGACGGCCTTCAACTCCTCGGCGATCTGCTTGGCCGCGTTGCCGCGGGTATGGCTGCGGGCCCGCGCCTGCAGCTTGACGATGGTGCGGTGCGACTCCTTGAGCTCCTCCCCGATATCGTCGATCCACTCCTTGGACAGCCGCAACCCCTTCACCGTGTCGACGATACGAGTCTCCTTCCTGGCGAGATCGGCCTCCAACGCGACGCGACGCTTCTGGGAGGTCTTCTTTCGCCCCAGCTCCGCCTGGATGCGCTTCTTCTCCCTGACCAGGCCCCGCAGCACCGTGACTCCCTTGAGGAAGCGGCGGCGCTCGACGGCCTCGTCGAACGCTTCCCCGTCATCGCCGGCCATCAACACCCGGCCCAACGGGGTCACGTTGCTCTTGATCTCCTCGGCAAGCCGGAGCACCTGGCGGACGGCGTACGGCGAGGCGATGACGCTGTCGAGGTACTCCTCCAGCCCCTGCTCCATCTGCATGCCGAGCTGGACCTCGCGCTCCCTGGTCAACAGCGGAGTCGAGCCGATATCACGAAGGTACAGCGACACCGGGTCGGTCTTCTCGTCCACGCGGTCGCTGTCGGCCGGGACCTGGCTCTGCGAGGACTCCTCGGAAAAGGATGCAGGCTGCTCTTCGTCTTCGACCTCGCCTATGGCGATATCGTCAAGCTCGTCGATCGAGTCGTCCATCGCATCCTCTGTGTCTTCGATGTTCAAGGCTCTCTCCATCATTTCGGCTTCCACAATGTTCATGACGCCGTCGTCCAAGGGGTGAGGCTCCCTCGAACCACCCGGCAAGCCAACAGTTCGATAGTTGAAAAAATCCGCAACCCTCGCAAAACCGTTGACCCCACTGGAGCACTACCGGAGGAGTTGCGGAACAGGCACGAGCAAATATTTGGGCGTTGGGATAGTCCCTGCGGACCCGTCAAGACTGAGCAGCGGTCCTTGAGGAGAATCAGCAACAGCCTAAAGTATCATCAAAAATATCCCTTGTCAAGCACCATGTTACGGGTTTTACCGGGGTTACTTGTCGTCCCGGATGCCGTATTTTCGGAGCTTGTAGCGGAGCGCCCGCTCGCTGATACCGAGGCTGTCGGCTGCCTTGGTCTGCACGCCGCCGGCGGCGCTGAGGGCGTCGACGATCATGCGCCGCTCGATCCCTTCCACGACTGCCGAGAGGTTGGTTTGGCCGTCCGTGGTCACGCGCGTTTCCTTGATGGTGAGAGGCAGCTCGCCGAGTCCGACCACGTCGTCTCGCGTGAGCACGATGGCGCGCTCCACGAGGTTCTCCAGTTCACGGACGTTGCCGGGGTAGTCGTAGCGCAGCAGTGCGTCACGGGCCTCGCGGGAGAAGCCCTGGATGATCTTGCCGTTTTTCTCGGCGAACTTCCGGAGGAAATGGTCGATCAACGCGGGCAGGTCCTGCCGGCGATCGCGCACGGGAGGAAGAATGATGGTGACCACGTTAAGGCGATAGTAGAGGTCCTCGCGAAAGCTCCCGTCACGCATGAGCTGCTCGAGGTCCCTGTGGGTTGCCGTGATGATGCGGACGTCGCTGGTAATGGCGCGGTTCGAGCCCACCCGCTCGAACTCCTTCTCCTGTAGAACACGCAGCAGCTTGGCTTGCAGGTGGGCGGGCAGGTCGCCGATCTCGTCGAGGAAGAGCGTGCCCTTGTCGGCGATCTCGAACCGTCCCTTGCGCATGGCGAAGGCGCCGGTGAAGGCCCCCTTCTCGTGCCCGAAGAGCTCCGACTCCAGCAGCGTCTCCGGCAACGCCGCGCAGTTCACCTTTACGAGCGGGCCGTTCCTTCGAGCGCTGGCATAGTGGATGGCCTTGGCGATCAGCTCCTTGCCGGTGCCGCTTTCCCCCCGCAGCAGGACCGTGGCGTCGCTGGGCGCCACGCGCCGCACCAGGTCCAGCACCTCCTGCATCTGGCCGCTCTCTCCGATGATTCCCTCGATGCGATGGCGCTCCTGCAACGCCGCCCTGAGCTCGGTATTCTCCCGCACCAGTTGGTGGCTGCGCCTGATCCGCTCGATGCGCAGCAGCAGCTCCTCCAGGTTGAGCGGTTTGGTCAGGTAGTCGGTGGCCCCCTCTTGCATCGCCGACACCGCGGTTTCGATGCTCCCGTAGGCCGTCATGATGACGACCGCCACTTCGGGGTCCACCGCGCGGCAGCTCTTGAGCAGGTCCAGCCCGGACATCTCCGGCATGCGCTGGTCGGTCAGCACAAGATCGAAGGGACCCTCGCGGAACCGCTCCAGCGCCTGGGCCGCGTTCTCCATGAGCGCGACTTCGAAGCCGGCCTTGCGCAGGAAGCCGCCGACGAACTCGAGCTGGGTGCGTTCGTCGTCCACCACCATGACGTGGAAGCGGTCCCCGCGTACCGCCTCCCGCTGGTTCGGCGACCGGACTCCGGGTTCGTCCTGATATGCCTGTTCCGTCATGTCGCTTTCGTCGCCCGCGGACTCCGGGTATTGGATGGCGTCTCTTCCCGCGGAGCCGCCGGCGCCTTCGACCGATTCTACGTGAGGGCGTGATCCAATGGAAGAACGATGTCGAACCGACTTCCGTTGCCCGCCTTGCTGGTGACGTCGATGGTCCCGCCGTGGGCTTCGATGATCCTGCGGGCGATCGCCAGACCCAACCCGGAACCGTCCGCCTTGGTGGTGAAGTAGGGTTCGAAGATGCGGGTCAGATTCTCCGGTTCGATGCCTGTCCCCGTGTCGCTGATCGAGAGCCGCATCTTGCCGTCGCGGGCCGCGGTCTCGATGGTCAGCGTGCCTCCCTCGGGCATGGCCTGGAAACCGTTGAGGATGAGGTTCAGCAACACCTGCTTGAGGTAGTCCGGATCGGCCTTGACCACCGGCCGGGGTCCGTGGTTCGCCACGTTGACCTCCACTCCGGTGGCCGTCGCGTCGCTCTGGGTGAGGGTCGTCAGCTCGTTCAGCAACTGGTCGACCTTGACCAGGTCCGGCTTCATATTGAGCGGCCGGGCCAGGGTCAGGAACTCCTCGACGATGGAGTTCAGGCGGTGGACCTCCCCGCGCATCAGCTCGATGAAGCGGCTGTACTCGCTCTCGTCCTGGGTGGGCTTGAACTCGCCCTTGAGGCGCTGCAGGCCCATGGAGATGGCGTTCAGCGGGTTCCGCACCTCATGGGCCACCGTGGCCGCCAGATTGCCCATCATCGAGAGGTGCTCCCGGCGTTCCACCTCAGCTTCCAGAGCCTTGATCTCCTGCATGTGGAACCGCTGGTTGTACAGGATCGCCGCGAACCCGAACATCCCCAGGCCCAGGATGCCGCAGCCGAGACCGACCATGGACCAGAGGCTCTGCCACCAGGCGGCGTCCACCGCGTCCATGGACAGGCCGATCCTGAGGTAGCCCATGGGGTCGTCGTCCAGCGTGATGGGCTTGACCAACTCGTAGCGTCGTGCGCCGGTGTCGGTCTCCGCGATACGGTGCGCCGAGCGCTCGGTCGCGCGGGCCCTTGCCGTCAGGTCGTCCAGCATCGGGACCCCGATGAGTGCGGGGTCGGTATGCGCGAGCACGGTGAAGTCGTTGTCCAGCAGCGCAAGCTGGTGGATATCATCCTGCCGCCCCAGGTCCTGGATCTGGCGCTGAACGCCGATCTCCCGTTGGAGCTTGAGCATGTAGGACGCGTCCGCGTGCACTGCGATGTACCCGGGGAAGCTCCGGGCCTCCAGGGCGACGCCGAAGACGCTGTCCTCCCAGAACTTGTTCTGGGGAAGCGGGGGGGCCTGGCCCGGAAACTGGGACCAGAGCCGTCCCCAGATATGGACCGCCGCATCGTGACCGGACCAGCGGCCCCGAAACGCGGCCAGGAGATCGTCGAGGTCGGACGGCTCGGTTCCGGTGTGCGAAACCCAAGGGCGCCCCTGACGGTCCAGGAGCTCCACCTTGTAGAGGTCGTTGATGGCGCTGATGTGCTGTACCAGTCGTTCGGGGGGGTTGGCGGTCAGCAACCGGTCGATGACCCGCGCGTTGTCCAGCAGGCGCTGGCGCACCAGTTGCTCGATCAGCTCATTGCCCTTGATGGACTTCTTGGCGCTCGTTTCCATGGTCTTGGTCAAGGCCAGCGCCTTGACCTCCACCTGGCGCACGAGCTCTTCCTCCAGCCAGCGGCTCTCGTAGAAGACATAAAGCGAGAACAGGACCACCAGCAGCAGGACCGAGGCGAGGAAGTAGGGGACGAGGGAAGCGCGTTTCATGGCTGTTCTTGGCCGGTTTCAAACGGTTCGTGGCGGCAAGCCGCAACCGGTGGCTTCATTATACAAATGGCCTTGAGCTTGGCAAGAATCCGCTACCGGCCCATGCACGGGAGAAAGGAAGGGGCGATGGAACGGCGCGCCGCCCCATCGCCCCGGAGGAGGGTGCCCGCTCGGGCACAGACTCCCTGGCGTAGCCGGATCGGATCAGCTCTTGGCTACGAAGAACCGCGTCATCTCCCCACGCTGAACCAGGAACAGCGCATTCTGGCCCTTCTTGATGTCCTTCACCACGCGGTCATAGGCCGACAGCGACTTGACGGGGTTCCGGTTGACCTCCAGGATCACGTCACCCTTGCGCAGCCCCGCCACGTCCGCCGGGCTTCCGGGCTTTATCTCCGTGACGACGACTCCTTCGGCTTTTTTCACGGAGAGTTTCTTGGCCGCATCCGGGGTGAGTTCGCGTACGGTGAGCCCGAGGCCGGTGCCCTGCTCCGCCGCCGCCACGGCTTCTTCCTGGAGCTTGCCGATACTCACCGTCAGCGTCCGTTCCTTGCCGTCACGGACCACCTTGACGCCCACCTTTTTCCCCACCGGGGTTCGAGCCACGATCATGGGCAGGTCGCCGGATTCCTTGACCGGGATCCCGTCGAAGTCGACGATCACGTCGCCGGACTTGAACCCTGCCTCTGCGGCCGGGGTGTCGGGCAACACTTCGGCCACCAGCGCACCGCGCGACTCGCCGACGCTCAGCGATTCCGCCAGCAGCGGCGTCATCTTCTGGAAGGCCACTCCCAGCCAGCCGCGCGTGACCCGGCCGTCGCTCTGGAGCTGTGGCAGCAGTTCCTTGACGAGGTTGATGGGGATGGCGAAGCCGATGCCGACGTTGCCGCCGCCTCGACTGTAGATGGCGGTGTTCACCCCAACCACCTCGCCCCGGTGATTGATGAGTGGGCCTCCGGAGTTACCCGGATTGATGGACGCGTCCGTCTGGATGAAGTTGTCGTACGGCCCGGCGCCGATGCGGCGCCCCTTGGCGCTGACGATGCCGGACGTCACCGTGCGGTCGAGGCCGAACGGGTTGCCGATGGCCAGGACACTCTCGCCGATCTCCAGCGTGTCCGAATCTCCCAGGGGCACGGTGGGCAGGTCATAGCCCGCGTTGATCTGGATCAGCGCGAGGTCGGTCTTTTCATCCATGCCGATGATCGTTGCCTCGAACTCGTTCTGGTCGGACAGCGTGACCGTAATGGTGGCGTTCTTGCGACTCGCCACCACGTGGTGGTTCGTCAGGATCAGGCCCTTGGAATCGATGATCACGCCGGAGCCGTATGACTGGGTCCTGCGCGGCGCCCGGGGCGTACCGGGCATATTGAACGGGTTGGGCATGGAAAAGGGAGAGTTCTCGAAGAACTTGCGCCACTCCTCGGGCAGGGAGTGGCCGAACGGGCGGGACCAGGACGCCGGCATGCTTTCGCCCTTGGTGGTGATGTTGACCACCGCCGGGCTCACGGCCTTGACCAGTTTCACGATGCCGTTGACCGGACGTGGGTCCGTGACGGCCTTGGTCGATGCGTCGAGGGGCTGCCGGTCGAGCCCCGAGAAAAGCACGAAACTTGCGAGCAGCAGGGCGAACACGCCCAACGCTTTCATGCTTGTCGAACGGAATGTGTTGCGGAGCATTGAGCTACCTCCTTGTGGAAATGGGTGAACACAAGGACAAGCATGTTCCGTGCCAGCGCCCAGGAGAGCTGAAATGCGAGGTTTTGAAGGGATTTGGCGGTGTACGCGGGCCGCCGTCGCGTCCAAAGGGTCGAACCGGCTCGACGATTCCGTCGAACCGGCGCCGGGAGCCCTCACCCCAACCCTCTCCCAGAGGGAGAAGGGGGCCAGATTATAGCCCCTCTCCCTCTGGGAGAGGGCGGCCGAAGGCCGGGTGAGGGCCTCGCGGTCACTCGACCTCGAAGATGGCCTCGATCTCCACCGGAATGCCGTTGGGCAGGGTCGCCATGCCCACCGCGGAGCGGGCATGCTTGCCGACGCTCTCGCCGAACACTTCCACCATCAGGTCCGAGAAGCCGTTGATGACCTGCGGGGTCTTCTGGAAGTCCGGATCGGCGTTCACCATCCCCAGAACCTTGACGATGCGGCGGACGCGGTCGAGGCTTCCGAGTTCCGCCCGCAGGGTGACCAGCGCGTTGAGCGCCGTCTGGCGCGCCGCCTGATAGCCTTCGTCCACGGTAAGGTCGCGGCCCAGCTTGCCGCGGGAGATGGGTTTGCCGTCGTCGCCCAGCGGGCCGTGCCCAGCTAGATACAGCAACGAGCCCGTTCGCACGGCGCTGACATAGTTGGCCATGGGCCTGGGAAGCGGCGGCAGGCTCAAGTTCAAATCGTTCAAACGGTTCTCCGCGCTCATGTGGATCTCCTGTGTGGCCGGTCGCGGCCACTACATTCCCCGGAACCAGACGTTGTTGGGATCCAGGCTGAGAAGCGCCGGGGTAATGTCCTCTATGGCGGGTGTGCCGGTCATGATCATGACCCGCCTCAACTCGTCGGTGAAGATGGACAGCACCCGGGCCACGCCTTCGGGCCCGGCTGCGCCGAGGCCCCAGCAGATGGGGCGTCCGAGCAGGACCGCCCTGGCCCCCAGCGCCAGCGCCTTGGCGATGTCGCCGCCCCTGCGGGCGCCGCTGTCCAGCAGCACCGGCACCCGGTTGTGAGCCGCGTCGACGATCTCCGGCAGCACCTCGATGGCGGCGCGGTTGAAGTCGAGGATGCGGCCGCCGTGGTTGGACACCACCAGGCAGTCAGCGCCCGCGTCGATGGCGATGCGGGCGTCGTCGGGGTTCATGATTCCCTTCACCACCACGGGAACCGAGACCTCGTTCTTGAGCCACGCGACGTCGTCCGGCGACGACAGGTGGACGGTGCGGGGCTTCCCGTCCGAGGACAGGGGGACCCGGTCCCTCAGCTTGGTGGGCTGCAGGGTGTCCATGGTGAGCCCCACCGCGGCATAGCCGATCTCGTCCGCCCTCTTGACCGCGCTCAACACCTTCTCCCGTCCCTTGCTGAGGTAGGCCATGTACACCAGCGGCGCGGAAATTCCTTCCGCCCACTGGTCCACGGTGGACTGGGTGGCGCCGCTGATGAACATCATGGTGCCGAAGAGACTCGCGCCCTCCGCCACCTCGTGCTCGCCGTTCTTGCGCAGTATCCGGAAGCTGCCCACCGGGCTGATGAGCGCCGGCGCCCGCAGCCTGTGGCCGAACAGCTCGATGGAGGTATCCGGATCGGTGACGTCGTGGAAGATCCGCTGGCGGAAGAGCAGGCGGTCCAGCGCCTTGCGGTTCCGCTTCAGGGTGGACTCGCTTTCCGCCGCCCCCATGACGTGCTCGATGGCCTCGGGCCTGACCCGTTGGCGGAACAGCGTTCGAAGCTCTTCCAGACTCAGGTTCTCAAGCGGTTTCTGTTCAAGCAGTTGCAGACTCATGGTCCCTCCCGCGAATGGATGAAGGAATCCTAGTGTCGCGTCCCATGATTTCCTGGAATAAGTTGCGCAGGATTTTTGTCGTCGGCAAGGCGCGATGACGAGCAGTGGCGGGTACCACGCGAGGAAGAGCAACGCAGCCGACGGCGAAAAA